>JAPLSF010000074.1 GCA_026398785.1 Pseudomonadota bacterium
GCGTCGTCACCCCTGCAGGTCGAGCTGCAGCTCGCCACGCGCAGTCCCTGGGTGCCGGGCACCGTGACCCTGCGGCGCTGGGCCCGCGCGGCCCATGAGAGGGGGCTCGCGTCCCTGCCGCTGCGCAAGCGCCGGATGCACAAATCGGTCGAGCGGGGAGCCGCCGTGTGCCTGCGCATCGTGGGCAGCGCCGAAAGCCGTCGCCTGGACCGCGAGTACCGCGGCAAGGACCAGCCGACCAACGTGCTGTCGTTCCCCTCGTCACCCGAGGAGCGTGTCGCCACCGGCGTCCTGGGTGACCTCGTGCTCTGCGCCCCGATCGTGGCGCGCGAAGCCCGCGAGCAGCGCAAGACGCTGGGCGCCCACTGGGCCCACATGGTAGTGCACGGTACGCTGCACCTGCTGGACTATGACCACGAGAGCGTGCGTGATGCCCGCACGATGGAGGCGCTCGAGGTGGAAATCCTGCACGGATTGGGGTTTCATGACCCGTACGCCCAGGTCACCGAACAGGCTGTATGAGTAGTAGCGGACAAACGGGTTCGACGAGCAGCTGGCTCAGGCGACTGGCCAACTCGATCACGGGCGAGCCGCGCGACCTCGATGAGCTTGCAACCATCCTGGTCGAGGCCCGCGAGCGCGGCCTGATCGACGCCGACGTCCTGCAGATGCTGGAGTCGGTCCTGGAGGTCTCGGAGATCCAGGTGCGCGACATCATGGTGCCGCGCTCGCAGATGGTCGTGATCAATCGCGACGAGCCGGTCGGGAAGATTCTGCCGGTCGTCATCGAATCGGGGCATTCGCGCTTCCCCGTCGTCGGCGAGGATCGCGACGAAGTGCAGGGCATCCTGCTCGCCAAGGATCTGCTGCGGTTCTTCGTCGAGGACCAGCCCGACGACTTCGACATCAAGGAATGCCTGCGGCCCGCCGTGTTCATTCCGGAGAGCAAGCGCCTCAACGTGCTGCTCAAGGAATTCCGCGTTACGCATAACCACATGGCGATCGTCGTCGACGAATACGGCGGCGTGTCAGGCCTGCTCACGATCGAAGACGTGCTCGAGCAGATCGTGGGCGACATCGGCGACGAATACGACATCGACGAGAGCGAGGGCATCCGCAAGGAAGCCGACCGCAGCTGGACGGTGCCTGCGCTCACGCGCATCGAGGACTTCAACCAGGCGTTCGGAACACGGTTCTCGGACGAGGAATGCGACACCATCGGCGGCCTGATCCTGCAGGAGCTGGGACGGATGCCGCGCCGCGGCGAAGCCGTGCAGATCGGCGGGCTCGAACTGAAAGTGATCCGCGCGGACCGGCGCCGCATCGAGACCCTGCGCGTGACCTCGCCGCGCGACCTCGAAGTGCGCACGGCGGATGGCGGCTAGCCGGGTGGACGTCGCGGCCCGCCTGCGAGGCGTCCTCGGCTGGGGACGCTGGCTGGCGCTGCCGCTCGGCAGCCTGCTGGCGCTCGCCTTCGCGCCCATCGATCACTACCTGCTGGCCTTCGCGAGCCCGGCTGCCTTGTTCGTGCTCTGGCACGGCGCGAGTCCGCGCGAAGCGGCCTGGCGCGGATTCCTGTTCACGGGCGGCACGTTCCTGGCGGGTACGTACTGGTTGTTCCACAGCATCCACCTCGTCGGTCAGGCGCCCGCCTGGGTTGCACTGCTGCTGATGCTAGGGCTCGTTGCGATCATGGGCGTGTACACCGCGGCCGTCGGTTACGTCGGCGCGCGCTGGGCGCCGCCCAGCGGTGCACTGCGCTGGCTGTTCCTGCTGCCCGCGTTGTGGGTGTTCTCGGAGTGGGTGCGCGGCTGGTTCCTGAGCGGATTCCCGTGGCTGGCGCTCGGATACTCGCAGCTCGCAACACCGCTGCGTGGCTTTGCGCCGCTGCTCGGGGTGTACGGCGTGAGCCTCGCCGCCGCGGTCACCGCGGGCGCACTGGTCGCTTTGCTGCTCGGCGAGCGGCGTGACCGCATCGTCGCTGCCGTCATCGTCCTGTGCGTCTGGGGCACCGGCACCGCACTGACCCGCGTCGAATGGACGTTGCCGCGTGGTGCACCGATCCGCGCAGCGCTGGTGCAGGGTGCCGTGCCGCAATCGATGAAGTGGGACGCGAACCAGCGTGCGCATACGATGCAGTTGTACGCGGACATGATGGTGCCGCACCTCGGCGCGGACGTCATCGTGTGGCCGGAGTCGGCGATTCCCGCCCTCGAAGAAAACGTGCGCCCATACCTCGCGCAGATGTCCGCGTTCGCGAACGAGAACGGTTCATCGCTGCTGATGGGCCTGCTGCGGCGCGACGCTGTGACGGGTTCGTACTACAACTCGGTCGCGGCCTGGGCGCTCGAGCAGCCGGTGCAGTGGTACGACAAGCGTCGACTGGTTCCCTTCGGCGAATTCTTCCCGGTGCCGCAAGCCGTGCGCGAATGGTTGCGGCTCATGAACCTGCCGTATTCCGATTTCGAGCCCGGACGCGCCGATCCGGCGCCGCTGCGGGCGGCGGGTGAAACGTTTGCGCCGACCGTCTGCTACGAAGACGCCTACGGTTCCGAGCAACTTGGGTTGGTCCGCCAGTCATCGCTGCTCGTCAACGTCACCAACGACGCCTGGTTCGGCGACTCGACCGCTCCGCACCAGCACCTCGACATCAGCCGCATGCGTTCGCTCGAGAGCGGGCGCGCGATGCTGCGCGCGACGAACGACGGCGTCACTGCGCTGATCGAGCACGACGGCGCGCTGCTCGGAACGCTGCCGCAGTTCCAGCCCGGCGTGCTCACGGGCGAAGTGCAGCCGCGCACGGGTCTCACGCCCTACGTGCGATTCGGCAACTGGCCAATCCTCGCCGTGCTCTGGCTCGGCCTCGCGGTCATCGCGGTCTTGTACCGCCGGGGCAGCCGACGATGAGCGAACACCGCGGTGCGTTGACTGCCGAGGGCGAACTGTATCCGTCGCCGCGCCGGGCCCTCGATTACCTGGAGACCGATCCGCCGGAGCCGGGTCGCGCCATCGAGATCGGCGCGGGCCTGCGCTGGGCGCGCATCCCGCTGCCGATGGAGTTGAACCACATCAACGTGTGGCTGCTGCGGCACGAAGACGGCTGGATGCTGGTGGACACGGGCCTCGCCGACGATGTCTGCCGTGAAGCGTGGCGCAGTCTCGAGACGCACGATCTCGAGGGTCGCGCGCTGCGCCGGATCTTCATCACGCACGATCATCCGGACCACATGGGACTCTCGCGCTGGCTGCATGAGCGCCACGGTGCGCCAGTGTGGATGTCCGCAATCGGCCACCATTCGACCGGCGGCTACCTTGCTGCATCGCCGGACGCATTGCGCGAGCAGCAGCACGCGTTCGTCACCGCGCACGGCATGGAGATCGAGCTCGAGGCGCTGCGCCAGGCCTCGGGCAGGGAGCACGGCGCCTGGTACGGTGGCCTGCCTCCCCTGGCGCGTGCAGCGGCTGGCGGCGAGCGCGTACACGCCGCAGGGCGCGACTGGGACTTCATCGAGACCAGCGGGCACTGCCGCGGGCACTTGTGCCTCCATGATGCGCGCAACCAGGTGCTGATCGCGGGCGACCAGGTCCTGCCCACGATCTCGCCCAACGTTAGCGTGCTGCCATCGCGGCCGGACGCGAACCCGCTGAACGAGTTCCTGGACTCGCTCGCGCTGCTGGAAAAGTGCGCGCCGGAAACGCTGGTCCTGCCTTCCCACGGCCGGCCCTTCCGCGGGCTGCACCGCCGCATCCACGTGCTGCGCTCGCACCATCACGAACAGCTGGGAAACCTGCGCGAGGCCTGCCGCGAATCGAAGGCAGCGTATGACCTGCTGCCGGTCATGTACGGCCGCCCGCTCCGTGGCTACCACCGGTTCCTGGCGCTCGGTGAAACGGTCGCGCACCTGAATTTCCTTTGGCACGCCGGCGCACTCGCGCGTACCGTGGACGGTGCCGGCCGAATCCACTTCGTGGCTGGCTGAGGTTAGGAACATGAGCTTTTCCGCAACGACGGTCTGGTGGGTGCTGGCCGGGCTCGCTGTCGCCGTCGAACTGACCACGGGCACCTTCTACATGCTGATGCTGGCGCTCGGCCTCGCGGCCGGAGCGGTCGCGAGCCACCTCGGCTTCAGCGTGCCGCTGCAGATCGTCGCCGCGGCTGCGGTCGGCGGCGGTGGGACCGCGTTCTGGCGCTGGCGTCGCGCGAGCGAGGCGCCAGCGTTGCCCGCGGCAAGCAATCGCGACGTCAATCTCGACATCGGTGAGCGCGTGTTCGTGCAGGAATGGTCCCCGAACCGGACGGCGCGGGTACAGTATCGAGGCTCGCCCTGGGAAGCACGGCTGGCACCGGGTGCGCCAGCCACGGCCGGCGAACATCTCGTGAGCGCAGTGGAAGGCAACTGGCTCGTGCTCGAACCCGCTGCCCCGCGGCAATGACCGACACAGCAATCGACTCCGGGAAAGGGATGGACTGAGCAATGGAAATCGCACTGGTACTCGCAGTCATCGCGATCATCTTCGTCATGAAGACGATCAAGATCGTGCCGCAGCAGCACGCCTGGGTCGTGGAGCGGCTCGGCAAGTACGACCGCACGCTGACGCCCGGCCTCAGCTTCGTCGTGCCGTTCGTCGAGCGCGTCGCGTACCGGCACTCGCTCAAGGAAGTGCCGCTCGACGTGCCGAGCCAGGTCTGCATCACCCGGGACAATACGCAGCTGCAGGTCGACGGCATCATCTACTTCCAGGTCACGGACCCGATGCGCGCGAGCTACGGCTCGAGCAACTACGTGCTCGCGATCACGCAGCTCGCGCAGACGCTGTTGCGCTCCGTGATCGGCAAGATGGAACTCGACAAGACGTTCGAGGAGCGTGACGCGATCAATAAGTCGGTGGTGAGCGCGCTCGACGAGGCGGCCGGCAACTGGGGCGTGAAAGTGCTGCGCTACGAGATCAAGGACCTCACGCCGCCGCAGGAGATCCTGCGCGCGATGCAGGCGCAGATCACGGCAGAGCGCGAGAAGCGCGCCCTGATCGCGGCCTCGGAAGGCCGCAAGCAGGAGCAGATCAACATCGCCACCGGTGAGCGCGAAGCCTTCATCGCGCGTTCCGAGGGGCAGCGGCAGGCCGAGATCAACACGGCGCAGGGCGAAGCATCCGCGATCGTGGCGGTGGCCGAGGCGACCGCGGATGCGATCCGCAAGGTGGCCCAGGCGATCCAGTCGCCGGGCGGCGAGCAGGCGGTGCAGCTCAAGGTGGCCGAGAAGGCCGTCGAGGCCTACGCGCAGCTGGCGCAGAAGAACAACACCATGATCGTGCCGGGCAACATGACCGAGGTTTCGGCGCTGATCGGCACCGCGATGGCGCTGATGAAGAAGGGGTAGGAAGGTCAGGAAGGGGAGGAAGGGGAGGAAGGGGAGGAAGGCGAGGAAGGCGAGGAAGGCGAGGAAGGGCAGGAAGCACCAATTTTTCTTGCTTTCACTTCCTGTCCTTCCTGTCCTTCCTCCCCCTTCCTCCCCCTTCCTCGCCCGGTCCAGTATCCTGTGCAGTCCGCCCCACGCCCCACCCGGTCGACCATGCAGGAACGTTACGAACCGTCCGTCCTCGAGCCGCAAGCCCAGGCTTTCTGGGACGGCAACGGCAGCTTTGTCGTCGCCGAGGACCCGTCCCGCCCGAAGTACTACTGCCTCTGCATGTTCCCGTACCCGAGCGGGCGCCTGCACATGGGACACGTTCGCAACTACACGATCGGCGACGTGATCACGCGCTACATGCGCATGCAGGGTTACAACGTGCTGCAGCCGATGGGCTGGGACGCTTTCGGCCTGCCCGCCGAGAACGCCGCGATGGCGAACGGCGTGCCGCC
>JAPLSF010000150.1 GCA_026398785.1 Pseudomonadota bacterium
GCCGATTCGGCGATCGACCAGTCGGACCAGTTCATCCGCGAGAATCCGACGCATCCGCGCGTCGACTATGCCTACTACGTCCGCGGCCTAGTGTATTTCGACTCGGGGGCCAACTGGCTCGAGCGCAAGTTCAAGGCGGACATCGCCAAGCGCCCGCCGCATGAAGCACGCAAGTCCTTCCAGGCCTTCCAGGTGCTCGTCCAGCAGTACCCGAAGAGCCCGTACTCAGCCGACGCCCGCCAGCGCATGGTTTACCTGCGTAACCGGCTGGCGGATTACGAGATCGAGGTGGCACGCTATTACCTCAGGCGCGGCGCCTACGTGGGCGCCGCCAATCGCGCCAAGGGCGTCATCGAAGGCTACGATGGCGCGCCGGCGGTGGACGAAGCTCTCAAGATTCTTGCGGCTTCTTACCGCAGGCTGGAGATCGACGACCTGGCGCAGGCCACGGACAACGTCCGCAAGGCCAACGCCACGCCGGACACCGTCGGCCAGCCCGAGCAGGATCAGCCAAAGAACGATCACTGGTGGAAGTTCTGGAACTGAGGCGCTCGCTCAGTCCGTCCGCCTTCGGATCAAATCGCTAGCTAGCCTTCAGTCGGTCTTGCCGACGAGGTGGCGCAACCGCGTGAGCATCGGCGTCACGACGGGAATCGTCAGCATCGTGCTGACCACGGCCATCAGCAGCAATGCCGTGAACGTCGAAGCGGTGATCACCCCCTTGTCCAGCAGGATGTTGGCAAAGATGATCTCGATCAGCGCCTTGGTCTGCAGCAGCCAGCCGATCAGGCTCGCCTCGCCAGCCTGCCAGCGCAGCACGCGTCCAGCCACGCTCGTCCCGATGAGCTTGCCGCCGATGGATGCCACGAGCAGCAACGCCGCCGCCATGAAAACCTGGGCGCCGCCAACCTGCCATTCCGTGCGCAGCCCCGTGCTCAGGAAGAACACGGGCATCATGAACAACAGGACATTGTGCCGGATCGAATCGAGCCGCTCTCGGTCGAACCAGTCGCGGTCGATGGCGGCGCCCGCCAGGAACGCCCCGACCATGAAGTGCAGGCCCGACCAGTCCGCGCCCAGCCCGCACAGCGCCAGCCAGATCAGCGCGACATGCCAGCGATCGCGTTCCTGGAGCCGCTGCATCAAGTGGCGCAAGCCGAATGCCGCACCAGCGAACGCGAAGAGAAAACCGGCTTGCCGGCCGACACGATTCCAGTCCATGAGGATCAGCGCGAGCACGCCCCAGATGGCGATGTCGTCCATGCTCGCGTAGCGCAGGATGCGCTGACCGAGTGCCGTGCCCAATACGCCGAGTCTTTCGAGAAACAGCACCAAAATCGGCAGCGCCGTAACGGCGCAGGCCATGCCCACGCCAAGGATGAACTGCCAGGTATGCACGCGCGGCCCGACCCAGCCCGGAAACCAGGCCAGGACCGCCGCGGCGAGGCTGCCAGTCAGCAAGGGAACGCCCAGGGCGAGGCCGGCGGTAGTGCTGCTCTCTCGCCGATGCTCCCATGCGCGCTTCAGATCCAGCTCGATGCCCGCCAGCAGCACGAAGCACATCACCGCCCACAGGGCGATGCCGTTCAGCGACTGCACCACGAGCGGGTTGAAGACGAAGCGGTAGTACTCGGGAAAGACCGCACCGAGAATGCCGGGCCCGAGCACGATTCCGGTGATGATCTGCACCACGACCAGCGGCGCGAAGTACTCCGTGCGCCCGAGCCGCCAGACCAGAAACGGCAGCGCAAAGATCAGCACCATCGCGACCAGGAAGATCTCCGACGTATTCACGGCGTCACTGCCACCGGTGCGGGCGGAACGGTGCCCGGCGGCGTGACGTAGAATGGAATGTTCGCGTGCCCGGCGCTGCCAGACCCGTCGTGCACGTCGACAAACAGTCGATAGGCACCGGGCCGGCGAGGAGCCGTGAAGGACGGATTGGCGCCATCGGCAGCGTCCATTCTCAGACGCACGGTTGGCGGCATCGGCTCGTCGTCCCCGCCGTCCTCCTTCACGACGATTTCGCGCGTGACGTGCCAGGAGTAGCTCAGCTTGCCTCCCTCGGGATCAGTCGCCGCGACGCTTGCGGCGACCCGCTGCCCCGGAGCGACAACCACGCTGTCGGTCGCGCGCTTTGAATCGAGTTCGAGGGCTTCGACGCGCGGTGCACGGTTGGTGGGCCAGGCGCCGGTCCACGCGAATTGCATGAAGTCGACAGCTTCCGTCGCGGACCCATCCGGGAGGAACATGCCGTACCAGGTGGGCGTGCGCTCCTGCTTCTGGCCCCACAGAAAGACATAGTCGCCGATCAGCCGCTGGTCACCGGAAGCGATGACCGTTTCCCAGGCTTTGCGATAGGACGCGGCCTTTTCGCTGCTGGTGTGCTCGATGGGCGCGCCCCAGGTCGTCTTGTCGACCTCCCAATGCCCCGTCGCGCCCCACTCCGTCACCATGTAGGGCTTGCGGAAATTCGCCTCCGCCAGGTAGCGGGGCAGGTTCACGATGTCCCCGTACATCTGGATGCCGATGAAATCGAGATCCGGCGCGCGCGTTTCGATCAGCGTGGCCAATTTGGCGCTGAAGCCTGACAGGGCCGTGGTCGTCGGATGGTTCGGGTCGACCTGGTGGATCATCTTCGAGATGTCGTTGATGGCATCGAAGACCTTCGGGTTCTTGAAGCGCAGGTTCGCTTCGTTGCCGATGATCCACGCCAGCAGCGCCGGATGATCCTTGTACTTCAGCACCTCGCGGCGCGCGAATTCCAGTTGCTTAGCAACCGCCCTCTCGTCGTCGTAGTCGAACTTGAGGCGCTCCCGGCCGATCTCGATGCACATCGCGACGGTCAGGCCGAGTCGCGCCGCTTCGTCAAGCACCTCGCGGCCGCTCTTCTGACCGTTCTCGGTGCGCCACGTGCGGAAGGAATTGCCACCGTGGGCGGCCAATGCCGCGACGCTGCCGAACTCGAGGCCTGCGCCTTTGACCTGATATGGCTTGCCGTCACGCAGCAGCACGAACTTCGTGCCGTCGCGCACGACGCGGACCGGTACGGCGCCAGCCGCTGCAGGCTCACGCGCAGACACACTGCCCGCGCACAGGGTCAGCAGCGCGAACACCAGGCAACCAATGCGCGACGTGCTCATGCGACACGCCGCTGCTTCACGCTGAGCTCTGCTTCTAGGGCCTCCAGGCTCTTGCCTTTTGTCTCTGGCAGCAACTTCATCACGAGCGGCAGTCCCACCAGGGCGAACGCCGCGTAGATCAGGAAGGTCTTCGAGTTACCGAGGTTCTGCAGTTGCCACGGGAACACCAGCTGCACGCCGAAACTCACCGCGGAGTTGATCAGCCCCACGAACGAAATCGCGATGCCGCGCATGCGGTTGGAGAACAGTTCGGAGAAGAGCACCCACATCACGGGACCCAGGGACATGGCGAAGCTGGCGACGAAGGCCATGATGCCGATCAGGATGAGCGCGGGATTGATGCTGATCGCAGCGGTCAACAGGTCGGCCTCGTGCGCCTTGTAGGAGGCGCCGCCCAGCGCTGCGACGGCTGCCGTCCGGAACGCGGTATCGCTCGTGAACGTCTGGCCGACCAGTGGCGCGAGCGCCGTCGCATCGATCTTCTGTGACAGACCCGCCACGGCGTCGTCACGAATGGTGTAGCTGGCCGAACCGAATCCATAGGAAAGCAGCAGCATGCTCGCGGCGATGCCCGCCAGCCCGGCGATCAGCAAAGGCCGCCGACCGAGACGATCGATCAGGCTGATGGCCAGCACGGTAAAGACCAGGTTGATCAGGCCGACGAAGATCGCCTGCATGAATGCAGCGTCGGTCCCGACGCCGGACTGCTGGAAGATCATCGGCGCGTAGAAGAACACGGCGTTGATACCCGTGATCTGCTGCAGCACCGCGACGAGAATCCCGAGCGTCAGCACGCGCCGCATGGTCGGGCGGAACAGCTCACCGAGCGAGGCTTCTTCCTCGTGCGTGGCCAGCGCCTCCTTGACAGCGCGCAACTCGACGTCCGCCTGTGCGGTGCCGATCGCCCTGGCGAGCACGTCGCGCGCGGCCGCGTCCTTGCCGTGCATCGCGAGCCAGCGCGGACTCTCCGGCACGGTGTACAACGCGAAAAAATAGAGGATCGCCGGCAGCGCTTCGATGCCGAGCATCCAGCGCCAGTTCCAGCGGGCCAGGCCGAGTTGCTGGACCCACGCCTGGTCACTGTCGCCGAGGCTCAGGATCAGGTAGTTGCTGAAGAACGCGGCGGAGATGCCGATCACGATGTTGAGCTGGTTGAACGAGACCATGCGCCCGCGCAGGTGCGCCGGAGCAAGCTCCGCGATATACATCGGCGCGATGATCAGCGCGGCGCCTACGCCGAGACCGCCCACGAGCCGCGCCACGACCAGCGTTAGGAAATCCGGGGCGACGGCCGAAGCGATGGCCGACAGCGCGAACAGCACGGCCGCGATCTTCAGCACGGGCAGGCGCCCGATTCGATCGCTGAGCGGGCCCGCCACCATCATCGCAAGCGTCGCGGTGAGCGTCAGCGAAGCAACGGCCCAGCCGAGCTGGATCTTCGAGAGCTGGAATTCGGTCTCGATGAAAGGCACGACCCCGGAAATCACCGAGACGTCGAACCCCATGAGAAAACCGCCCAGCGCGACGATCAGCGCCGTCCTGACCGTATAGATCGTTGTTGCTTCCACAATCCCCCCGCCCGCAGGTGTCTGTTCAGTTGGCTGTCAGCTCGAAGTCCGCACGCAGTTCTGCCGTGGAACTGCCGCCGATCCACGCATGGAACGCCCCCGGCTCGGTCGCACGCTGCATGTCCCTGCCGTAGAAAGCCAGGTCGTCTGCCGACAATTGAAACGAAACTTCCCGGCTCTCGCCGGGCTTGAGATGAACCCGCTGAAAGCCTTTCAGCTCCCTGACGGGTCGCGTGATGCTGCCGACGACGTCCTGGACGTACAGCTGCGCCACTTCGTCCGCCTCGACCTTGCCCACGTTCTTCACGACGGCACGAACCGTCACGGGCACGCCAACGCGCGCACGCGCTGGCACGACCTCGATGTCCGAATACGCAAAGCGCGTGTACGACAACCCGTACCCGAACGGATAGAGCGGCTCGTAGCCCGCGTCCAGGTACTGGGACTTGTTCTTCATCCCCGTCTGCGGCGTCCGCACCTTGATGTCGTCGATGTGCACGAAAGCCGACGGTATCGGTGGCTTGCCGGTGTTGCGATGCGCATAGTAGATCGGCACTTGCCCGACCATGCGCGGGAAAGTCACGGGCAACTTGCCGGAAGGCGATTCGACGCCGAACAGGATGTCGGCGATCGCGGGGCCTGCCATGACGCCCGGATGCCACGCATACACGACGGCATCCGCAGCCGCGAGAATCGGTTCGATCGTGAGCGGCCGGCCGGCGAGAATCACGACGATCACCGGTTTGCCGGCGCTCTTGACGGCGCGGACGAGATCCATCTGGTTGCCGGGCAGGTCGATGTTGGCGCGCGAGTGCGCCTCGCCCGAAAGAATCGATTCCTCACCGAGGAACAGCACCGCCGCGTCCGCGCTGCTGGCCGCGGCCACGGCATCTGCGAATGCAGCAGTCGTCCGTGTGCGCGTCGTTTCCATCGCACGTACGTGGCGGACAGCGACGTGTGGGCCAGCCATTTCCCGGATCGCATGCAAAGGCGTCCGGCTCAGCGCCGGATCGCCATCGAAAATCCACGTGCCGAGTTGCTCGTAATCGTCATCGGCCATCGGCCCGATCACCGCGAGCGAGCGCAACGACGCACGCGCGAGTGGCAGCACTTCATTGCGATTCTGCAGCAGCACCAGGCTCTGCGTCGTGAGCCTCCGTGCCAACGCAAAGTTGGCGGCGCTCGCCACCGCCGGGTATGCGGACGGATCCGTGACCGTGCGCTCGAACAGCCCCAGCCGGAATTTTACCCGCAGCACGTTGCGCACCGCCGTATCGAGCGTGTCCTGGTCGATGCGTTTTTCGGCCAGCAGTTTTGCCAGGTAATCGCGGTAGGCCGTGCTTGCCATCTCCATGTCGATGCCGGCACTCAGCGCTTCGAACGCGGCGTCCTTCTTGCTGGCGGCAAAGCCATGCACGGTCATGTCGATGATCGATTCCCAATCGCTCACGACCAGCCCCGGGAAGTGCCATTCGTCACGCAGCACGGTCCGCATAAGGAACCGATTGCCCGACGCGGGCACGCCATTGACGTCGCTGAACGCGGCCATGAAGGTGGCGACACCCGCATCGACTGCAGCCTTGAAGGGCGGCATGTGGACGTTGCGCAGTTCGACGTCCGGGATTCCCACGAAGCCGTAGTCGCGCCCGCCTTCGCTCGCCCCGTAGCCGACGAAATGCTTGGCGCAAGCCGCGATTGCGCCCGGCCGGGACAGGTCGTCCCCCTGGAACCCGCGGATCGAAGCGACGCCCAGCACCGACGCGAGGTACGGATCCTCGCCGAAGCTCTCGGCGATGCGGCCCCAGCGCGGGTCACGCGCGACGTCGATCATCGGCGCAAAAGTCCAGTTCACGCCGGACGCCGCGGCCTCGAGCGCCGCCATGCGCGCGCCTTCTTGCACCAGGTCCGGGTTCCAGGCCGCCGCCTGACCGAGGGGAATCGGCAGCACGGTCTTGAAACCGTGGATGACGTCGCGCCCCATCAGCAAGGGGATGCCGAGGCGGCTCTCCTTCACGGCGAGGCGCTGCAGCTCGTTCACGGTCGCAACGTCGACCGCATTGAGGACCGAGCCGACCTCGCCGGCCTTGATGGCCGCGCGCAGCTTGCCGGAGATCTTGCCCTCGTCGGCATTCACCTGCGCCAGCTGGCCGATTTTCTCGGCCACCGTCATCTGGCTGAGCAGCCGTTCGATGCGCTCGTCGATCGCAGCGCGACCCGCCTCGGCACGCGCGGTCGTGCTCGCTCCTGCAACAAGCGCGATTGCGCACAGCAGCGGCCAGGTGCACCGACTGAAAACGGCAGTCACCGTCACGATTTCGTTCTGCAGTAGTGATCGAGGAAACGCTGGTGCTCCGGCAGTTGTTCCACCAGCCGTGCCGCGGCGTCGTGAATGCCGCCCAGGAATCGCTTCAGCTCCTCATCATCCATCATGTTGACGATCGGGTGGTACTGTTCGGGGACGAGTCCCTGCCCCAGCATCACCTGGATCCACGAGTTCTCGCCGAACAGCTCCGTCGGCACCTTGAAGACCCGCCCGGTCTGCCGGAACAGCTCGATGCGATGCCGGAGAGTCTGCGGGATCTCCATCGAACGACAGTGGCGCCAGAACGGCGAGTCCGTGCGTTCGGTGACGTGATAGTGAAGGATGATGAAGTCGCGGACGTTCTCGATCTCGAAGCTCATCTGCTTGTTGAACTCGTCGACGTCCGGCTGCCGGATGCCGTCGTAGGGAAACATCTGCATGAGCCTGATCACGCTGCGCTGGATCAGGTGGATGCTGGTGGACTCCAACGGCTCGATGAAGCCGGATGACAGCCCTACGGCCACGCAATTGCGATACCAGTGCCGGCGTCGCTGGCCCGCGCTGAAACGGATCACGCGCGGCTCGGTGAGCGGCTTGCCTTCGATGTTGCCCAGCAGCTTGTCGATGGCCTGCTGGTCGGTCCAGTGGTCGCGGCTGAATACGACGCCGTTGCCCACCCGGTGCTGCAGGGGAATGCGCCACTGCCAGCCCGCCTCGTGCGCGATGGAACGCGTGTACGGGATCGGCGGACCGACCGACTCCGTCTGCACGGCGACCGCGCTGTTGCAGGGCAGCCAGTGCGTCCAGTCCTCGTAGCCCGCCTTCAGCGTCTGTTCGATCAGCAGACCGCGAAAGCCGGTGCAGTCGATGAACAGGTCGCCGTCGATCCGCGCGTCGGAGTCGAGCTCGAGGGCGGTGATGAAGCCGCTCTCCCCGTCCCGGTGAACCTGCCTGATCTGGCCCTCCAGCCGTTTGACCCCATGCTCCTCGGCCATCTTGCGCAGGAACTGCGCGTACGCCGACGCATCGATGTGGTAGGCATAGTTCAAGCCCTGGTTGGGCAGCACGGCAAACCGGTTGCGCTTGGCCGCCACCCATTCCTTGCAGTACTCGCCGAACTCATGGCTGATGCCCAGCTTGCGGCCCTTCAGCCAGAAGTGCTGGAAGCCCGCGGCCCAGCAATCCTTGCCCGTCCACCCGAACGAGTGGATGTAGTCCTGGCCCAGATCACGCCAGTTCTCGAACGAGATGCCCAGCTTGAAGGTTCCCTTGACCGCGGCGAGGAACTCCTGCTCCTTGATCTGCAGTAGCTCATGGAAAGTCAGCAGCGTCGGGATCGTGGCCTCGCCGACGCCGACGGTGCCAATGGCATCGGACTCGACCAGCGTGATGTCAAGCGTCCGGCCGAGCAGCTTCGATAGCGCCGCCGCGGCCATCCATCCCGCCGTGCCACCGCCGGCAATGACGACCCTGTGGATCTTCCTGTTCTGCACAAGCTTGCTCCCGAGTGTCCTGCCAGCGCCTCAGCGGTTCAGTCGATTCAGCAGTTCGGCGCGCAACTTGCGGGCCGAGGCCTCATCCAGCGGTGCCAGGCAACCGCGCCCGGTCGTCGGAATGTGCGCGTACACGGACTCGTCCGCGTCGAACACGTAGTGATCGAACAACGCGCGCCAGGCCGCCTTTTGCCGGTCCGGGAGGTCCCGCACCGCGAGGATGGCATGCATCAGGGCCGTCGTCGGCGCGCCCATTGCCGGCGGCGACGTGCACCACCAGTAGTTCACCAACAGGTTGAACGATGACATCGACTCGACGTGGTGCCACCACATGCTCGGCAGAAACAGCGCGTCGCCAGGCTCCATCTCCGCGACCTGAGCCGACGCGAGCGCTTCGGCAAACCTGGGGTGACGACCCAGGTCGGGTTGCGAGAAGTCCACGAGGCTGATTGCCTGACCGGAGGGCGTCCTGTCGAGCGGGCCCACGTAGAGGTTGCGGACCTGCTCCGGCGGGAAGAGCGTGAATCGGCGGCGACCCGCCACCACGCAGGCCAGGTTGTCGGGGAAGTCGAAGTGCGCGGAGATCCGCGTCCGGTTGCCGAGCCAGAAGCTCGCCAACGCGTCGCGCGCGGGCAGCGTCACGTCGTTCTGTGCGCGGAACCCCGGCAGCCAGCGGTCAACGGGCGTCGATCCCACGTAGATCGCGGAGGCTCCTCCGCCAGCCTCCTGCTCGGCCAGCTTCTGCAGCACCTGCCCGAGGTGGGCCGAGCCGCTCCTGAAATTGAAGCCCGTAAAGTCCTCGTTGTAGAAGAAACGACCCTCGATGCCAGCGTCGCCGGCATAGACGGTCACCGGCTGCTCGATCCAGAACCCGGAGAGGTACCGCGCTGCCGCGGCCAGCGACTGGCTGCAGGCCACAACCGCCGGCCAGTCTGCGACCAGACCCTTCAGCAGCAGCGGGGTCCCCGATTCGAAGACCCATGCAGGAATCTCGCCGGGACTGCACCCCGCGAGTATCTCGACCGCTGCAGGCCCCGGAAGCGCCGTCATGCCTCAGCCCTTCCGTCTGGCGTTCTTCATGTCGACGAGCGTGCGTACGTTCATCGTCGAGGCGAGGATCATGAACAGCGGCATCAAGAAGCCGCTCCTGCTCAGCCGTCCCAGTGCCTCGTCTGGCAAGCCGCGCACTTTTTCCTCGTCAATCGCGAAGAAGCCCAGCAGCTGGTTGCGGCTGCCGTTCGCGAGCACGATGTCGAAGGTCACGTTCTCGATCAGTCCATGCTCCTGCAGTGCCTGGACGAATTTCTTGTTCAGCTCGCCGCCCTGGTAGAGGGTCTCGAGGAGCGCTGCCATCTCCTCCAGAAACGGTGTGCGGCCACCCAGGGGCTGGAACAGCGGTTCTCCTCGCTCCCTGCTGACCCGCGGGTGCGCCATGTCCAGCGACAGCATCCTGCGTTTCTCGCCTTCGCCCTGCTTGGTCGCGGCCTCGAACCCGATCAGGAACGGCTGCCGGCGGATCATCGCCGGCACGTAGCGCGCGTGCCAGCCGGAATCGTCGAGGAACAGGTTCTCGCCGGCCTCGAAGCCGAACAGCGCGACCGGATACAACTCCCCGCGCTGGTCGCGGTGAAACAGGATCGGATAGAACGCCTGGACGCTGCGAAACTCGAACGGGAAAACCATGGCGAACATCACGGCGTCGCCATACTGGGCGGAGCGCTCGGTGATGACCCGGGTGTCCTTGTGGTCGACGTTGTTCAGCATTGCGAAGGTGCTCAAGTCGGCTCCAGCACGGTCAGGCGACGCCGCGCATCGGCAGCAGGGAATTGAGGAGTTCGCGATTGGTCGGTAGCAGGTTCCGCATCTGGCGGGCCTTGTCGGCGCTGGCCTGCAACACGCGTCCGACCCGCTCGCGATCCCGCAGCAGTGCTGCGCCACGGGTCGCCCGCAGCGCCGGCCGGAAGCCCATGCCATACAGCACGTACTGGTAGCTTGCCGACGGGAACAGTTCGTCCACCCGCGGCGCATCGTCGTGCCAGGGGGCCTGTTGCTGCCATAGCAACAGCTTGTCCCGCAGCGAGTCGGGGCAGGACGCGGGGTCGCGGCACGCGCGCCAGTAGTCGCTGTCGTCGCGCTGGTTGAGGACGTAATGCAGCTTCAGGAATTCGATGACGCGCTCCCAGTGATAGGCCATCTTCTCGTTGAAGCGCCTGGCGACGACCGTCATCGTCGCGCGGTTCACTGGCAGCTGGCAGCTGATGATGGTCGCTGCCTGCTCGATCAGGGCCAGCGCCGAGGCCTCCAGGGGCTCGATGAAACCGCCCGACAGGCCGACGGCGACGCAGTTGCCGACCCAGAACTGACGCCGGAAGCCCGGCTCGAACCGAATCTGGCGGAAACCCAGCCGGTCGAGGTCCGTCTGTGGCGAGACCCTCCCGATGTATTCGCGCAACGTCGCCAGTGCCTCCGGCTCGCTCGTGTGGGCGCTGGAGTAGACGTGGCCAACCCCGCGCCGGGTCTGCAGGCCGATATCCCAGATCCAGCCAGAGGACACGGCCGTCGCGCAGGTCACCGAGGCAATGGGCTGGGACGCATCTACATACGGGACCTGTACCGCGATCGCCGTGTCGTTGAACAGGATCTCCTTGACCGACACGAATCCGGCCCCAGGCTGCTGGCCGATGAGCAAGGCCCGCTGGCCTGTGCAATCGACGAACAGGTCGCCGGCCAGCCTTTCACCGGTGGTCAGTACTACGGCGGCGATTCCGCCGTCGGTCTGTGACTCGACCCGCTCCACGTTGCTTGAGACATACCGGACACCCAGTCGGGCGACTGCATGCTGATGCAGCAGCCGGGCAAACTTGCCGGCGTCGAAGTGATAGCCGTAGTTGACGTTGAACGCGTATTCGGGGGTCACGGACTGCTTGGGTGCCAGCCCGGCCGCGATGATCGTCGCCTGCGGCGTCACGAACTCGGCAAACGGGCAGGCAGCTGCCGTGGCCAGCCAGTGCTCGGCCAGGTTCAGCGTCGCGTACTCCGCAGGCAGGCTGAAGGGATGGACGTACTGGTGATCGTCGCCCTGCCTGGACCAGCCGGTAAAGCGGGTCCCTTGCTTGAAACTCGCCTCGCACTGGCGCATCAGGTCAGCCTCGGCCAGGCCGATCTTCTGCAGCGTCAAGCGCATCGAAGGCCAGGTTCCCTCGCCGACGCCGATGATCGGGATGTCCGGCGATTCCACGAGGACGACCTCGGGCGCATGGGCGGACTCGCGGTTCTCGGCGGCGATCAGGCTGGCGGTGATCCACCCGGCCGTACCGCCCCCGACGACAATGATCCTGCGTACCGCGTCCTGCACCGCCTCAGTCTCCCCTGACGCCCGGGTGGGGCAAGCATCCGCCCTCCCCGTGCAACGACTAGAAAAAAAGCTGCCCCGTGAGGGGCAGCTTCATGTCGATGCCAGCCCGGTCGAGCTCAGAACTTGTACCTGACGCCCACGTTGTACCGCGTTCCCAATTGGGTCGCAAACAGCGCCTGATCCTTGTCGCGACCGTAGACGTAGGCGGTCTCGTTCGACAGGTTGATGATGTCCACGAAAGTGGTCAGCGAGTCGTTGAGGAACGTGTAGCTGGCGTTCATGTCCAGCTGCCCATAGGCGGCCACGTAAGTCGGTGGACCCGCCCCGACGTTGGTCTGGCCGGTCCCGGACAGGAAGTCGTCGCGCCAGTTGTAGGCCAGACGGACGCTGATCCCGTGCTTCTCGTAGTAACCCACCAGGTTCGCACTGTCGCTCAGCCCTGTGATCACGAACTGCGTCGAAAGATTGCAGACTGGCTGATCGCAGCGCAAGTTGTCGTAACTGACGTCGCCATTGACGAGGGTGGCGTTGGCGATCACGCCAAAGCCCGACTCGCCGAAGTTGTGCTGGATCACGAACTCCAGGCCGTCCACCTCGGCCTCCTCGATGTTGACCGGAACAGAGAGGTTGAACGGCGACGCCGGATCCCGCCCGGCGACGCCTGTGATGGTGCCAGCCACCGCGTCCACGCCCGGGGCGCCCGGGCGGTTCGCGAGGATCCAGCTGTACAGCACACCGCCATCGGAGCTGCCCGTCGCCGCACGAGCCTCGGCACCCAGTGGCCCCAACGCCGGGTGCGGCAGGTTGCCCGCCGTGGAGTTCACCGACCCTGTGCCGATGAAGTTCTGCACCTGCTTCAGGAAGTACCCGCCC
The DNA here is from genome assembly GCA_026398785.1 of Pseudomonadota bacterium. Classification (GTDB taxonomy): domain Bacteria; phylum Pseudomonadota; class Gammaproteobacteria; order Steroidobacterales; family Steroidobacteraceae; genus RPQJ01. The sequence goes on from JAPLSF010000150.1 coordinate 12,735, forward strand.
GCGATGTAGCTGCCATTGCCGTAGTACCACTCGACCGACATGTCGAGGTTGTCGGACACGTACGGCAGCAGCTCCGGGCTGCCACTCCTGCCCGTGCCCCCCGTGATTCGCACCGGCGAGTCGAGCGTCAGGCCGCCCTGGATGTCCTGGAAACCCGGCCGCGCGAGTGTGCGACTCAGCGAGGTGCGGGCTTTGACCGTGTCGGTCAGGTCGATGCTGAAGTCGAAGTTCGGCAGCAGGTAATCGTAGTCGCCCTTGCCCTGCGTGTAGGTCTGTCCCTGGGACTGCAGCGACAGCTCGTTGCCCGCTACCCACACCAGGCCGGTGTAGTTTGGAGACAGTGCGTCGGAGACGACGTCGGTCTGCTCGTAACGCAGGCCGAGCCTCATGTTGACCGGCCTGCCGTCCGCCTCCGTCTCCAGGTTCAGCTGCGCGTAGGCCGACCGTGTCTCTTCGTTGGTCAGGCGGTCGTACTGCAGCTTGTCCGTCGGGCACAGCCCCGTGCCGCACGGCCCAAAATCGCCGCCACCGGGCACGGCCAGGGTCGCGTCGCCCGAAGCGATCAGGGCCTCGGTGCGCGCGATCAGCGCAGCCATGTCGTAGGTGTAGAAGTCGGACTGGCGGCGCGGGTCATTGCCGCCGGGGACCTGGTTGAACGAATTCCCCAAGTTGGCTGGCGACATCAGGTCCGCGATGGCCCCTCGCTGCGTGACGCCACCCCAGGCATCGCGCTGCACGACGGCACCCGCTGCGCGGTTGTCCAGGTCGGTGAACTGCACGCCGAAGTCGACGCTCTTGACGAAGCTGGTGTCGAATTCGAAGTTGCCCGACAGCCGGCCCTGGCTGATGTCCATCTCCGAGAAGTTGTTCACGAACACGCTGCCGGTGACGATCATGTCGTCCGGGGACAACGGGTCGGACAGCCCCAACTCGAGGACCGGCATTCTTTCGTTCCCAAAGTAGCCGGTGGTGCGGTTGCGCGTGAACGCCGCGATGGCCAACAGCGCCGAGCTGCCATAGGGGCTGTTGGGGCGGTTTTCGGCCGATGAATCGTGGTAGTCGAGTTCCAGCGACAGGCGGTCGTTGACCTCCCACTCAAGATTGAAGCCGAGCGATTTGTTCTCGTTCTTGAAGGCATCGGTGCCGGTGCCCATCGCAAAATCCGAGTTGGTCGAGTTCTCGGTGTACGACACCGGAGTGGCATTCGGACCGTCGGTCCACAGGGTCTCCTGTCCGGCAAAATTGAACCAGGCGGACAGGTTGTTGTAGGTGCGGTCCAGTTCCAGCTCGGAGTAGGTGTAGTCGAGGGTCGCAGTGACGCTTTCCACCGGCCGGAACTGCAAGGTCAGCTGGCCGTTGGTGCGGGTGCGGTCGTAGTCGGCCAGCTCGTAACCAATGACCTGCGGGACCGAGTAAATGTCCCCCGGACCGGGCCGGTTTTGCTGATTGGGGTCACCCGCTGGCGGGATTCCACCCCACTCGGACGGGCCCTGACCGCACCAGCAGTTGTCGGTCTCGCCGCTGTAGGTACGCCAGCCGCCGACGCTCGCCGTGGCACTGCCGCTCTCGCGCTCCTGGCGGACCAGCGTCAGGGCCACACCGATCCGGTCGTCCATGAAGGTGTCCGAGATCAGGCCGGACAGCTCGGGCGTAAAGTTGGTGCTGCTCAGGTTGGTGCGCGAATCGTCGTACATGCCGCTGGCGGACACCGTCGCCCTGAACCCCGGCGTGTCCAGCGGACGCGTCGTGTTGATGTTGATCGTGGCGCCGATGCCGCCGGTCGGGATGTCGGCCCTGCCGCTCTTGAACACCTCGACGCTCGCAATGCCTTCCGAAGCAAGGTCGCCAAAGTCGAACGAGCGGCCCAGGCCGCTGTTCGTCGGCATCTGGCGGCCGTTCAGCGTCACCAGGTTGAAGTCGGGACCGAAGCCGCGAACGGTGACTTTCGCCCCCTCACCGCGCGTGCGGTCGATGGACACGCCGGTGATGCGCTGCAGCGACTCGGCGAGGTTCGTGTCCGGAAAATTGCCCATGTCCTCGGCGGTGATGGCGTCCACTACGCCGGCGGCATTCCGCTTGAGGTCCATCGAAGCCTCAAGGCTGGCGCGGATGCCCGTAACGACGATCTCCTCCAGCTCCGCTGGTTGCTCGTCGGTAGTCTGTGCAAACCCGGGCGACAGCGTCGAGAGACCGAGGGCGAATGCAATCCCCTGCGCAAGAGGCGTCTTTTGAAAGGTCGGCTTGTACACTTGAACCCCCAGTTTTGTTTTCCGTCCGAGGCCGCCAGCTACCCCGCCTCGAATCGGCCGCAAGCAGCTCTCGCTGTCTTGCTCATTGCCGCAGGCATTCGACTTTCCCACTGCGGGATGGCCCAGCCTGACAGCGCTGTCAGGTGTTCTTATAAGTAAGAATGACAACGCTGTCAATAAAATTGGATGTCATTTAGTATCGCATCCGGCAATGCCGCCCGGACAGGTGAGGAATGCCTCAGGCGCCTGTCCTGGCTCAAGAGAAAAGGATGGCCGTCATGACGATCGACGTCCAAGGGGCCGCGCGGATTAATCCAAGACGCATTCGATCAGCCTGGGTGCGCGACTATCTGGATGCGCCACAATGAGAGCGAACGTACCGGGAGAGGTGGCCAGCATGGCAGGCCAGGATGCGGTCGCCGGGGCCTTCGTCGACGTCGACGGCGAACGGTGTTACGTCATTCGCAACGTCGACAAGATGCCCCCGTTCTTTGTCAGCGTCATTTCGAGCGCCGACCACTGGCTCTTCGTCTCCTCATCCGGAGGCCTGACCGCCGGCCGCGTTTCGCCGGATACCGCGCTGTTTCCTTACCTTCCAGTCGACAGGATTCACGAGTGCAATCCGCACACCGGCTGCAAGACGATCCTGCGGGTCGGCCAGCACGGCCGGCAGGTGATCTGGGAGCCATTCAACCGGGAACACGATGGCCGCTTCGCGACCAGCCGCAATCTTTACAAGAGCGTCCTGGGCAACAAGCTCTGCTTCGAGGAGGTCAATCATGACCTGGCCCTCGCCTTCCGCTACACGTGGGCCACGAGCGACCGGTATGGTTTCGTGCGCCGGTGCGAGCTGCAGAACCTCGGGGACGCGACGTTGCGGGTCGATCTGGTCGATGGCCTGCAGAACATCCTGCCCGCGGGCACGCCGTTGCTCGTCCAGACGAATTCGAGCAACCTCGTGGACGCGTACAAGTGGACCGAACTCGATGCGAGTACCGGGTTGGGCGTGTACTCGCTTTACTCCAGGATATCGGATCGCGCCGAACCATCTGAATCCCTGCGGGCCCATGTCGTCTACGGCCTGGGGCTGGACGCGCCCACGGTGCTGCTCTCGTCGCTGCAACTCAACGATTTTCGGCGCGGCAAGCCCGTGGTGCAGGAAGACCGCAAGCGTGGCATCCGCGGCGCCTATTTCCTCGGAGCCAGCCTCGTGCTGCCGCGCCGCGAGTCGCAACGATGGCAGATCGTGGCCGATGTCGGGCGAAACCAGGGGCAGGTCCTCGATATCATCCGGCACCTCGCGGATCCGGCCGCTGCCGCACAGGCTGTCGCGCGTTCCGTCGACGCGGGCAGCGATGAACTGGCGCGCATCATGGCCGCCGCAGACGGGTTCCAGTCCGCTGCCGAGGAGTCCGTGACGGCGCATCACTACGCCAACGTGCTGTTCAATGTCCTGCGCGGCGGAATCTTCCACGACCAGTACCGGGTGCCGACCGCCGATTTCGTCAGGAGCGTCCGCCACTTCAATACGCGCGTTTACGAACGTCACCGCGGGCTGCTTGAAGGCCTGCACGAGACACTGGCGGTAGAGGACTTGCTGTCAGCCGTGCAACGGAGCGGAGACCCGCAGCTGGAAAGGCTCTGTTACGAGTACCTCCCGATCACCTTCGGTCGCCGCCATGGCGATCCGAGTCGCCCATGGAACCTGTTTGCGATCAGGCTCAAGGACGCGCGCGGTGAACGGCTGCTGTCCTATGAAGGCAACTGGCGGGACATCTTCCAGAACTGGGAGGCGCTGACCTTCAGCTTCCCGGAGTTCATCGAGTACGTCGTCGCCAAGTTCGTCAACGCTTCGACCATGGATGGATACAACCCGTATCGCATCACCCAGGGAGGAATCGACTGGGAAGTCGAGGAACCGGACAATCCCTGGAGTCACATCGGCTACTGGGGCGACCACCAGATCATCTATCTGCTGAAATTCCTGGAACAATCCAGGCAGTTTCATCCGGCCCGCCTCAGCGCGCTCCTGCACCGGCCCATCTTCAGTTATGCAAACGTGCCTTATCGCATCAGGAGCTTCGCCGAGCTCGTCGCGGACCCGAAGAGAACCGTGGACTATGACTGCGGACTCGCAGCTCGAATAGCGGATCGCGTCGCCGCGATCGGCGCAGACGGCAAGCTGGTTCTCGAACGCGGCGGAGACGTCTACCAGGTCAACCTGCTGGAGAAGCTGCTGGTGCCCTTGTTGGCCAAGCTCGGCAATTTCGTCGTCGATGGGGGGATCTGGCTCAGCACGCAGCGACCGGAGTGGAACGACGCGAACAACGCCCTGGTCGGTCACGGTGTCTCGATGGTCACTCTGTACTGCATGCGCCGATACGTGCGCTTCCTGCAGGAGCTGCTGGCCGGGGAACAGGGACCTGTCGAGTTGTCGTCAGAAGTCGGCGACTGGCTGGCCGACACGTCCACCGCGCTCGCCAACCTCCGCCCGTTCCTGGCGAACGACCGGATCGGCCCGGACCAGCGTTGGCACTCGCTGCAGGAGCTGGGCCTGGCGGCGAGCCGCTACAGGCAGTCCGTCTACCGCGACCCTCCCTTTTCCGGGAAGGTGGCACGACCGCTCGGGCAGGTCATGGACCTGCTTGCAGACACACTCGCGGCGATCGACCACAGCATCCGCAGCAACCGTCGCGAGAATGGCACTTACAACGCGTACAACCTGCTGGACCTGAAGGCGGACGAGGTCGGCGTCGATCCGCTGTATCTCATGCTCGAGGGACAGGTCGCCGCCCTGAGCTCCGGCGCGATTGAGCCTCAAGCAGCCGCGGCGCTGGTAGAAACCCTGTTCGGCAGCGACATCTACCGGGCCGATCAGCGCTCCTTCATGCTGTATCCGGACCGTCCGCTGCCAGGCTTTCTCGAGAAGAATCGCATCCCTGCCGGCGCAGTCGAGGAAGTTGTCCTGCTGCGGCGCATGCTCGCTGCCGACGATGACCGGATTGTCGCGCGCGACGCCGACGGCCGCTATCGCTTCAATGCCGACTTCACGAACGTCGGCGATCTGGATGCGCAGCTCGATGCTTTGTCCGGACTCTACGGTGACGACGTCGAGGCCTCGCGCGAACCGCTGCGCGCACTTTATGAAAGGGTGTTCAGGCACCGCGAGTTTACCGGTCGTTCCGGCAGCATGTTCGGCTTCGAGGGCCTCGGTTGCATCTACTGGCACATGGTGTCGAAGCTGCTGCTCGCGATACAGGAGAATTTCTTCGCGGCGCTCGAAGGCAATGCAGGGGCGGAGGTTTGCCAGCGCCTCGGCGGCTTGTACTACCGGGTACGCGAAGGCATCGGCTTCAACAAGACGCCAGCCGAGTATGGAGCGTTCCCGACTGACCCCTATTCGCACAC
>JAPLSF010000041.1 GCA_026398785.1 Pseudomonadota bacterium
TGACGGCCGCGATCAGCACGCCGAATCCCGAGTACGAGAAGATCGGCGTGCAGGTCGATGGCGAGTACGCCCAGCTCAACGCCAACATCCTGCAGATCGAGAATGAGTACTACAGCTTCATCCGTCCGAAGCGCGTCACCCAGAGTGGCGAGCGTCCGACGAAGGCGCTGCAGCGCGCGGGCGTGCAGTACGTCGAGATGCGCTCGCTCGACGTCAGCGTCTTCGATCCGGTGGGCGTCAACCAGAACAAGCTGCGGTTCCTGGAGGCGTTCGCGGCCTTCTGTATTCTGCGCGACAGCCGCTCGATCGAGAACTCGGAGCAGGATGAACTCGACGGCAACCACGCAATCGTTGCGCGCGAAGGCCGCCGGCCCGGCTTGTTGCTGCGGCGTGACGGTCGCGACGTCAGGTTGAGTGACTGGGCCGCCGAGATCATCGATTCGATGCGCGGCCTCTGTGAGCTGCTGGACGAGGGCGACGCGCAACGACCGTACCGCACTGCGCTCGAGCTGCAGGAGGAAAAAATCCGCGATGTTGCGTTGACCCCGGCGGCGCGCTCGTTGCACGAAATGCGCACGAACGAGGAATCCTTCTTCAACTTCGCGCTGCGCATGTCGAAAGTTCACCAGTCCTACTTCAAGGACCTGCTCTCCCCGAACTCGTCCAGGCAGGACGAGTTTGCCGCCGAGGCGGCCGAGTCGATCGAGCAACAGTCGCGTATCGAAGCGTCGGACACGCTTTCTTTCGACGAATATCTCGCCCGCTATTTTTCCGCGTGAACCAGGGCGCGGTTGCAGCGCGGGCAGCGCCAGGCCCGCCAGGAGCCCGGAGCCCATACTCCAGCCCGCTCCCGCTGCAGCAGGAGAGGGGTAATCAGAGAATTCCGGTCGTCATCCGACCCAGCGCATCGATCGACCCGCGCAGCATTCCGCGCGAGTTGAACGGCAACGCAAGCGTGCCGTCGCGCCCGACGACGATCACGCCGCCTTCGCCCCCCATCCGCTGCAACTGCTCGTGGACCACGATGTCCGCGGCTTCACGCACGCTCTTGCCGGCGTAACGCATCAGCGATGCGATCTCGTGCGCGACCGTTGCGCGGATGAAGTATTCGCCGTGACCGGTCGCCGAGACGGCGCAGCAGTCGTTGGCCGCGTAGGTGCCGGCCCCGATCACTGGTGAATCGCCGACCCGTCCCCAACGCTTGGCGGTCATGCCGCCCGTGGACGTCGCCGCGGCCAGGTCGCCTGCGGCGTCGAGTGCCACGGCGCCGACGGTTCCCATCAGGGATTCACGGAAACTGCCGGCACTCGCATCGAGAGCGGCCGCGAGTTCACGCTGCCGTCGCTCGGTGACGAAATAGCGGTTCGCCACGGGTTCGAGCCCCTGTTCGAGGGCGAATTCCTCGGCGCCCTGCCCGGAAAGCATCACGTGCGGCGACTTGTCCATCACCAGCCGGGCGAGGCCGATCGGACTTTTCACGTGGCGCAGACCCGTCACCGCACCTGCGCGCAGATCGCGCCCGTCCATCAGCGACGCGTCGAGTTCGCAGATCCCGTTGGCCGCGATTACCGCACCGCGGCCGGCGTTGAAGAGCGGATTCTCCTCGAGCACTTGCACCGCGGCGACGACGGCGTCGAGGCTCGGGCCACCCGCCGCGAGAATAAGCTGCCCGGCACGCAGCGCCTGCTCCAATCCGGTGCGATAGGCGGCTTCCCGTGCGGGCGTGAGTTCGGCGGGCGGGATGTCTCCCGCGCCCCCGTGGACGGCGATCGCTGGCATGTCATTCCTTCGCGGCAGGTCGGTCGAAGGAAACGAACATACCAGAGCGCCGCGCCACGTATTATTTTGGGTGCAGCGCGCAGCCCGGCCGTACCGGGGAACGCGTCCGCCCGATGGCTCATCCCGACCGAGCTCCCCGACCCGATGCGTCACCACCGCAAGATCAAGACCCTGCTCGTCGCCAACCGCGGCGAAATCTCCATCCGCGTGATGCGCGCCGCGCACGAGCTCGGGATCAGGACGGTCTCGATCTACTCGCAGGAAGACCGTTTCTCGCTCCACCGCATGAAGGCAGACGAGTCCTACCTGGTCGGCGAGGGCAAGGGGCCGGTCGAGGCCTACCTCGACATCGAAGACGTCGTGCGGGTGGCACTCGAATGCGGCGCCGACGCCATTCACCCGGGCTACGGGTTCCTCGCCGAGAATCCGACGTTCGCCGAAGCCTGTGCCAATGCAGGCCTCCTGTTCATCGGTCCGACGCCCGAGATCATGCGTCGCCTCGGCAACAAGGTGACTGCGCGCGATCTCGCGACTGCGGCGGGGGTGCCGGTGATGCCGGCATCGCCGCCGCTACCGCTCGACGATGCGAAGGTGCTCGAGCTGGCCGCGAAGGTCGGTTACCCCGTCATGCTCAAGGCGAGCTGGGGCGGCGGTGGACGCGGCATGCGCGCGATCGACGGCGCGTCGCAACTGATCGAAATGGTTGCCACGGCACGGCGCGAGGCGAAGGCCGCGTTCGGCGACGACGAGGTCTACCTCGAAAAACTCGTGCGGCTTGCGCGACACGTCGAGGTGCAGATTCTCGGCGACATGCACGGCAATCTCGTGCACCTGTACGAGCGCGACTGCACGGTGCAGCGCCGCAACCAGAAGGTCGTCGAGCGCGCACCGTCCGTCTTCCTGGACGAAACGCAGCGGCTCGAGCTCTGCGAGCTGGGGCTCCGTATCGGGCGCGCGGTCGGCTATCTCAATGCGGGCACTGTCGAGTTCCTGCAGGATGCGGACACCGGCCAGTTCTATTTCATCGAGGTCAATCCGCGCATCCAGGTCGAGCACACGGTGACCGAAGTCGTCACCGGCATCGACATCGTCAAGGCGCAGATCCGCATCGCAGAAGGCGCCGAAATCGGCACGCCGGCGAGTGGCGTGCCTGCGCAGCCGGATATCCGCAGCAACGGCCATGCGATGCAGTGCCGCGTCACGACGGAGGATCCCGAGAACAATTTCATCCCGGACTACGGCCGCATCACGGCCTATCGCAGTCCTGCGGGCTTCGGCATCCGGCTCGACGCGGGCACGGCGTACTCGGGCGCGTTCATCACGCGTTCGTATGACTCGCTGCTGGTGAAGGTAACCGCCTGGGCGCCGTCGCCCGACGAGACGATCGCGCGCATGGATCGCGCGCTGAAAGAGTTCCGGGTGCGCGGTGTCAGCACGAACCTGCGCTTCCTCGAGCAGCTGATCGCGCACGAGCACTTCCGTGACGGCTCGTACACCACCAGGTTCATCGACCAGACGCCGGAACTGTTGCGCTATCCCCGCAAGCGTGACCGGGCGACACGATTGCTGCGCTTCGTCGCGGACGTGATCGTCAATGGCAACCCCGAAGTGAGCGGCCGCGTCCGTCCGGGTCGCATCGTGGATGCCCGCCCGCCGAAGTTGCCCGTCAGTGCGCCACCGCCCGGCACGAAGCAGCGACTCGATGAGCTCGGCGCGCACAGATTTGCGCAGTGGATGCTCGATCAGCCGCAGGTGCTGTTCACGACACGACGTTCCGTGACGCGCATCAGTCACTGCTTGCGACGCGCTTGCGCAAGCGCGACCTGGTCGCCATCGCGCCGGCCTACGCGCGGCTCGCTCCCGACCTCTTCTCGGTGGAATGCTGGGGTGGTGCGACGTTCGACGTCGCGATGCGCTTCCTGCGCGAATGCCCGTGGGACCGCCTCATCGCCTTCCGCGAGGCGATGCCGAACCTGCTGCTGCAGATGCTGCTGCGATCCGCCAACGCCGTCGGTTACACCAACTACCCCGACAACGTCGTCCGCTACTTCGTGCAGCAGGCCGCAAAGAACGGCGTCGACGTATTCCGCGTCTTCGATTCGCTGAACTGGGTCGAAAACATGCGCGTCGCGATGGATGCAGTCGGCGAGACCGGCAAGCTCTGCGAAGCCGCCATCTGCTACACGGGCAACCTGAGCGACCCGCGCCAGACCAAGTACGACCTCAAGTACTACGTGGCGACGGCGAAAGAGCTGGAGCAGGCGGGCGCCCACATCCTCGGCATCAAGGACATGGCAGGCCTGTGCCAGCCGCGTGCGGCGCATACGCTGGTCAAGTCGCTCAAGGACGAGATCGGGATTCCGGTGCATTTTCATACGCACGACACGAGCGGCATCGCAGCGGCCAGCGTGCTGGCAGCGATCGATGCGGGTTGCGATGCAGTGGACGGCGCGCTCGACGCCATGAGCGGTCTCAACTCGCAGCCGAACCTTGGCTCGATCGTCGAGGCGTTGCGCCACGGCCCGCGTGCTTCGGGCCTCGACCCGGACAACCTGCGCGTGCTTTCGAACTACTGGGAGCAGGTGCGACACGGGTACGCTGCATTCGAAAGCGACATGCGATCCGGCGCTTCCGAGGTCTACGTGCATGGCATGCCCGGCGGCCAGTACACGAACCTGCGCGAGCAGGCTCGTTCGCTCGGGATCGACGACACCCGCTGGCACGAAGTGGCGCGCGCCTATGCGCAGGTCAACGAGATGTTCGGCGACATCGTGAAGGTCACGCCATCGTCCAAGGTCGTTGGCGACATGGCGATCATGATGGTGACCAGCGGCCTCACGGCCGAGGATGTGTCTGATCCGGAGACGGACGTCGCCTTCCCGGAGTCCGTGGTCGCGCTGTTCCGCGGCGACATCGGCCAGCCGTACGGTGGATTTCCGCCAGCGTTGCAGCAGAAGATCCTGGGCAGCGTGCAGCCGTCGACCTCGCGCCCCGGCGAGCGCTTGCCGCCGGTCGATCTCGACCATGCACGTTCACAGTTGCAGGAGAAGATGCCGCGGGCCATTGCTGATCACGAGTTCGCCTCGTGGCTGATGTATCCGAAAGTGTTCAGCGATTACATGGCGGATCGCTCGCATTTCGGGGACGTGAGCGTGCTGCCGACGCGTGCGTTCTTCTACGGACTCGAGACGGGCGAAGAAATCACCATCGATCTCGAGAAGGGCAAGCACCTGATCATCAGTCACGTGGCGACCAGCGACATCCACGACGACGGCACTCGCACCGTGTTCTTCGAACTCAACGGCCAGCCGCGGTCGGTCAGAGTGCAGGACCGGAGCCAAGTCGCGAAGCGTCCGCCGCGCCGCAAGGCAGAGATCGATCACCCCGATGAAGTCGGCGCGCCGATGCCGGGCACGATCGCCACGGTCAACGTGTTGACTGGCCACGCCGTGAGTCGTGGCGACGTGCTCGTGACGATTGAAGCGATGAAGATGGAGACGAGCGTGCGCGCCGAACGCGACGGCGTGATCGCCGCAATCATCGCGCGTCCAGGCCAGCAGGTGGATGCCAAGGACCTGTTGCTGGTCCTGGAGCCCGCGGCAGCCTGATCCTCCCGCCGGCCGCAAGGCGGCCAATCGCCGGACGCTCGCGGCGATTGCGGACGCGCCGGCCGGGCCGGCCATGGCCAAATACGGACGGACCGTGAATACTTCCTGAACCCGGTGGTAAGCCTGCGCCCCTTACGGTGGCGCCGACCGGCCGGCCGGATCCGATCGCGAGTCGCTTGCCGCGATTGATTCTGGCCTCCACCGACGTCTAAGGCATATGGCCGTGGGAACCGCCGCGATGTTTGGTCGATATGTCCTGATCGGTGGCCTGGCCACCGCCGTGCACTATTGCCTGCTGGTAGTGATGGTGGAGGTCTGGGCCGTCAACCCAGGGGTGGCTGCCGCGGCGGGCGCCGTCGGGGGTGCGTTGGCCGCGTATGTCGGCAACCGGCGCCTCACCTTTGCCAGCCATGCCGCTCACCGCCGGGCCTTGCCGCGCTTCCTGATCGTTGCCGCAACCGGGGCGCTGTTGAGCGGCGGCCTCGTCTGGAGCGGTACGACGCTGCTCGGAATGCACTACCTTGTACCGCAACTCCTGGCGACGGCACTGGTCCTCGTGGCCGGCTTCGCGATGAATCGACACTGGACGTTCGCATGAATACAGACTCAGCCACCCGTTCCCTGGATGACCGCAGCGAGAACGCCTGTACGCTCAGCGTCGTCGTGCCGGCTTACAACGAAGCGGAGGTCCTCGAGGCATTCCATCGCCGACTGCTCGCCGCACTGGCGGATGCCGGAGTGACTTTCGAGGTCATCTACGCCGACGACGGCAGCACCGATGCGACGCCCCGGATCCTCACGCAACTGCGGGCAATCGATTCGCGGGTCGGCATCCTTCGCCTGAGCCGGAACTTCGGCAAGGAGCACGCGATGAGTGCCGGACTGCAGTACGCCCGCGGCGAGGCCACCGTGGTCATCGATGCCGACCTGCAGGATCCGCCGGAGCTCATCCCTGCGATGCTTGCTGCGTGGCGTGACGGCGCCGACGTGGTCGACATGCGCCGGCGCAGTCGATCCGGCGAGAGCTGGCTCAAGCGGGCGACGGCGTATCTTTTCTACCGTGCGATCAACCGGCTCAGCGAAGTGCCGATCCCGCACGACACGGGCGACTTCCGCCTGCTGAGCCGGCGCGCGGTCGATGCGCTGAACGACATGCCCGAGCGCAACAGGTTCATGAAGGGGCTTTTCGCCTGGATCGGCTTCGAGCACACGAGCCTCCTCTACGATCGCGAGCCGCGTGCTGCGGGCACGAGCAAGTGGCGCTACTGGAAGCTATGGAACTTCGCGCTCGAGGGTATCACCAGTTTCTCGGTGAGCCCGCTCAAGGTGGCGTCCTATGTCGGCATCCTGACGGCACTCCTGGCGTTCGCCTACGCGGCGTACTTCCTGATCAAGACGCTGGCGTCGGGCGATCCCGTACCGGGCTTCCCCACGCTGATCGTTGTGATTTCCTTCCTCGGCGGACTGCAGTTGATGGCGATTGGAATACTGGGGGAGTACGTCGGGCGGCTTTTCCTGGAAACCAAGCGCCGGCCCCTGTACCTCGTGGACGAATTCCGCGCGCCCAACCTGCAAGCACGCACGTTACGTGGCCAGGGAGGTGTCGAGCGTGCGCCCGCCGAAGTCGCGCTGGAAATCTGACGCCGCGCTCTGGTGGATGATCGCGACCGCTGCTGTCGCGCGCCTGGTTTCGCTCGGGCTCTATCCAGTGATGGACAAGACCGAGGCCCGCTATGCCGAGATCGCGCGGAAGATGGCGGAGATGGGCGACTGGGTCACGCCGTGGTTCGACCATGGCGTGCCGTTCTGGGGTAAACCGCCCCTGTCCTTCTGGATGAGCGCCGCGAGCTTCAAGCTGATGGGCGTGAGCGAATTTGCCGCTCGCCTGCCCCACTGGCTGGGTGCGTGCGCGATCGCCTGGTTGGTCTGGGGATGGCTTGCCCGGCGGTCACGGCGCGAGGCCGTCATTGCGCTCGCGCTGGCCACCGGTTCCATGGCTCTTTTCCTGGCGGCCGGGGCGGTGATGACCGACATCGCCCTTGCACTCGGCACCACGATGGCGATGCGCGGCTTCTGGCTGGGGCTGCAGGGTGACCCGGGCGGCAGATTCCGCGAGCAGGCGTTGTTCTTCGCCGGCCTGGCCATCGGATTGCTGGCCAAGGGCCCTATTGCAGCCGTGCTGGTCGGCCTGCCGCTCGCCGTGTGGACGCTGCGATTCGGAAAGCTCGGCCTGGTCGCCCGGGAATTTCGCTGGGTGAGCGGCATGCTGCTGACCTCGATGCTGGTCGTTCCCTGGTATGTCCTGGCGGAGTTACGCACGCCCGGTTTCCTCGAGTACTTCCTGGTCGGCGAACACTGGCACCGTTTCGTCACCCCCGGCTGGCAAGGCGACCTGTACGGCACCGCCCATGCCTTCCCGCGGGGGTCGATCTGGCTGTTCGCGATCGCAGCCTTCCTGCCGTGGTCCGTCCTGATCCCTCTTGCGTCGCTCTCGTGGCGGCGCACGGCGGCACCCGGACCCGCCGTGGACCGGCCGCTGCGGTTCTACCTCCTGCTCTGGGCGCTCACTCCCTGCGTGTTCTTCAGCCTGGCCGGGAACATCCTGTGGACCTACGTCCTGCCCGGGTTGCCGGCACTGGCCATGCTGCTTGCGCTGTGGCTCGCCCGCGTGCCGCAAGGGGCGCAGGTCAACCGGTTGCTCGCAGGCGGTCTCGCTGCCACCGCGCTCGGCATCGGCGCTGCGGTTGTGGCCATCAACGTCGGCGGTTGGGGTGAAAAGGGGTCCACGCGTGATCTGGTGGCCGACTACGACGTGCATCGCGAGGAAGGGCAGCCACTGGTCTTCCTGCTACACAGGCCCGCCTCGGCAGCGTTCTACAGCCGGGGCCGGGCCGAGCAGGTCTGCTGCGCGGACGAGTTGCTCTCGCGCCTCGCCCACGGGACGGTGTATGTCGCGATCGCGGACGCCTATCGGGACAATTTGCCCGAGGCGCTCGTCGCCCGACTGCACAGCGTCAGGCATCGCGGGCACTACGAGCTGTTCCGTGCGGGACCGGAACCGTTGCAGGATCGCCGTCCGCCGGACGCGAAGCCCTGACGAACGCCACTGGCCGACTATTGTTGCTGACACCACCCTGCAAGGGTCCTACGATGGGCTGCACTGACGGTACGGGCACTGCCCGGCCGCCGGACCGAAGCGAGCATCACCGAGCGAGGAGACAGGCATGACACCGAATGTTGGTGGGATGGACCGGACACTGCGCATCGTTGCGGGCCTTGCATTGCTGTCGCTGTTCTTCCTGCTGGAAGGCAACGCGCGTTACTGGGGCCTGATCGGCATCGTGCCGATCCTCACGGGCACGTTCCGCTGGTGCCCGGCGTACCTGCCTTTCGGCATCAGCACCTGTTCGACGAAGAAAGGCTGACCGCGCCGCCTCCTTCTCCCGCCAAGACGGGAGAGGGATCGAGCGAGGGCCCTAGCCCCTAGCCCTGACGCCTGCGCCAGCCCCCAACCAGCGCCGCAACGTCGCCGCATCCATCGCGCCGGCCTGCCGCGCCACTTGCTTGCCGTCCCTGAACACCATCAGGGTCGGAATGCTGCGGATGCCGTAGCGCGCACCGATGTCCTGGGCCTCGTCCGTGTTGAGCTTGGCGAACCGGGCCGCGGGCTCGGTCTCGGCAGCGACCTGCTCGAAGACCGGCGCCATCGATCGGCAAGGACCGCACCACGGCGCCCAGAAGTCGACGACCACCGGCACGCCGGACTGACCGATATGGCGATCGAAATTGCCGGAGTTCAGCGTGACCGGGTGTCCGTCGAACAAAGCTTCGTGACAACGCGGGCACTGCGGCCGGTCCTGTAAGCGGCCCGTGGGGACCCGCACGATGCCATCGCAACGGTGACAAACCACGCGGGTGGCGGAGACGTCTGCACTGGCCGTCGCGTTGCTCATGGCTCTGATTCCGGGGGAATTGCGGGGTTGGACCGGCTCTATGGGGCCGGCCGGCAGGGAAGCAAGCGCAACTCGCAGTCTGTTGGCCTTGCATCGGGGTGCCCCCGCCTCCACATCAGCGGGGCCACGACCGCCGGAGGCAACGCCGTCCATGCGATTCAAGGATTACTACGAAGTCATGGGTGTGCCGCGGGGCGCGACCCAGGATGAGATCAAGCGCGCGTACCGCAAGCTCGCGCTCAAGTTACATCCGGACGTCAGCAAGGAAAAAGATGCCGAGGCGCGGTTCAAGGAGCTGCAGGAGGCGAACGAGGTCCTGAAGGATCCAGAGAAGCGCGCGGCCTACGACCAGCTCGGGGCCGACTGGCGGCAGGGGCAGGAATTCCGCCCGCCGCCCGATTGGGGCAAAGGCTTCGAGTTCACGCCGGGGCGCGGCGAACGAGGCGGTCGCGCGGCCGGTCCCGGGGCTGGCGCGGATTTCAGCGATTTCTTTTCCGAACTGTTCGGGGCGCGGAGTCCGTTCGGCGGCGCACACGGTTTCGGGTCCGCCGGCCGCGGCGGCGCAGGGCGAGGCTTCGCATCCGCTGGACAGGATCACGTCGCACGCGTCGAAATCGACCTCGAGGACGCGTACCGCGGCGGAACCCGCACGCTCGAACTGCGCACGCCCGAGATCACCCCCGATGGCCACGTCACGTCGAAGCCGCGCACGCTGCGCGTATCCATCCCCGCGGGGGTCGTCGAGGGCCAGCAGATCCGGCTTGCGGGACAGGGCAGCGCGGGCCTGGGCGGTGGTCCAGCCGGCGACCTGTACCTCGAGGTGAATTTCCGGCCGCACCCGCTGTTCAAGCTCGATGGCCGCGACGTGACGGTGCAGTTGCCGGTCGCGCCGTGGGAAGCCGCGCTGGGTGAATCGGTCTCGGTGCCTACGCTCGGTGGCCCCGTCGAAATGAAGCTGCCAGTCGGCGCGCGCGCAGGACAGCGCCTGCGATTGCGCGGCCGCGGCCTGCCCGGCCCGACGCCCGGTGACCAGTACGTCATGCTGGCGATCGTGCTGCCGCCCGACAGCCCGCAGGCGCGTGAATTCTTCGCACGCATGAAGCGGGAGCTGGCCTTCGACCCGCGGGCCGAGCTCAGCGCCAGCGGGAGGGCATCCGCATGAGCACCCGCAATGACGATGACGAATTGCTGCGCGCGCAATTCCTCGACGATGACGACTGGCTGCGCATCGACGAAATCTGCGACCGACTGCGTGTCGAGCAGCAGTGGATCGTCGAAATGGTGGAACTCGGTGCGCTCGATCCGCGCGGCGGGCTCGAACCCTCGGACTGGGCCTTTCCGCGGCGGCAGCTGCCGCGCGTGCTGGCAATGACGCGGCTCGTGACCGACCTCGGCGTCAACCTCACCGGCGCCGCGATCATCGTGGAGCTGGTGGAGGAGCGGCGCAGGCTGCTCGCGCAGCTCAGGCGATAGCGGCCCCGAGCGCCGATCCGATCAGCCAGGTCGCGACGCCCGCACCGCCGCCGATCAGCACCATGCGCAGTCCCCCCGCGATTGCGCTGCGGCCCGTGAACAGGCTCAAGGCGGCGCCGACCCCGAACAGCGCAATGCCCGCCGTGATCGCGGCGATCATGACCGATCGCTGCAGTGGCAAGCCGAACAGGAACGGCACCAGCGGGACGATTGCACCGAACGAGAACGCCAGGAACGAATAGATCGCGGCGCCCCATGGCGAGCCGAGATCGTCCGGATTGAGGCCCAGCTCTTCGCGCGCGAGCGCGTCGAGCGCGTTCGCCTCGTTCTTCACCAGCTCGCGGCTCACGCGGCGCGCCTCCTCGAGCTGCATGCCGCGCGCCTGGTAGATCAGCGCGAGCTCTTCCGCTTCTTCTTCCGGGTATTCGTGCAGTTCATCGCGCTCGAGCCCGATCTGGTACTCGAACATCTCGCGCTGCGAGCGCATCGACACGTATTCGCCCGCGGCCATCGAGAGCGCCCCTGCGAGCAATCCCGCCACGCCGCTGGTCAGCACGAAGTCCGCGCTCGCCGCCGCCCCCGCGACGCCCATGATCAGGCTGGTGTTGGAGACGAGACCGTCGTTGATGCCGAATACCGCCGCGCGGAGGTTACCGCCGCCGTAGCCTTTGTGCCGTGCGCCTACGTCCGACACCGAGGTGGGCATCAGGTGACCCGCGAGCGAGCGCTGCGAATCGTAAGCCGAGAGTCCGCGCACTTTCATCGCGGCGAGCATGTGCCGCACTCGTCGAGGGCCGAACGCACGCGCGAGCCCTGCGGTGATGCGTGCACGCACGGACGGCGCAAATGCGGGTGGCGCAGGCTGCGCTGCGTTGGCGAGCCACTTGTCGGCCTGGAAATCCGCTGCGGCAGCGAGTGCGCGGAACAGTTCCGCGATCTTCGCGTCGGTTTCGCACGACGCCAGCTCGCGATAGAGCCACGCGGACTGCTTTTCCTCTTGCCAGCTGTCGAGGGAGCTCATGGGCGACCCGCCCGCATGCTCAAGTGAGCAGCAAGCCGCCGCTCTGCCCGCGGATCAGCTTCTGCACCTGCTTCAGGACCGCGACGTTCACGTACGGCTTCTCGATGAAGTCCGTGGCGCCTTCACGCATCGCTGCGACCGCGGTGGGAACGTCCGATTCATCCGTGAGCAGGATCACGGGCACGTCGTTGCCGTTGCTGCGCAACCGGCGCAGCAGTTCCAGGCCGGACATGCCGGGCAGGAGCAGGTCCACGATGAGGCACGCGAGGCTACGCGTCGACCCCGATAGCAAGTACGACTCCGCGGTTTCGAAGGTCATGACTTCGACACCGACGGGCTGCAGCATCGTCTTCAATGCCGCGCGCGCGACCGGGTCCGGGTCGATGACACCGACGATCGGTGGTGCTTCCTGCGCGGAAGAGATGGCGGGTGACATGGGGGAGCGCGTGACGACTCGGGCCGCGCAGCTCACGATGAGCCGCGAGGACGAACTGCCGGGGCGGAATGCGCTGCGCAATCGGGTCGCATGCAGCGCAGTTTTCATTGCCGGCGGGTCCGCGGCAATTGCGGGTTTATACGTAAATGCGAGCGGTTCTCAACGTGTGTTGCGCCGCAATAGCAGAGCTATTCCTCGGTCCGTTCGACCTCGAGCACCATGCGGACGAGATGGGCCAGCGAATGCGCTTCCATCTTTTCCATCACGCGTGCGCGGTGGATTTCCACGGTGCGCTGGCTCAGGTTCAGGTCACCCGCGATCACCTTGTTCGCCTTGCCGGCGACCACGAGATCGAGCACTTCCTTCTCGCGCGGGGTCAGCGATTCCAGCCGTTTCCGGATCATGTTGCGCTCGGCCAGCATGCGGCGGCTGCCGGCATCCTTTTCCAGCGCCTGGTTGATGCGGTCGAGCAGGTCCTGGTCGCGGAACGGCTTCTGGATGAAATCGACCGCGCCGGCCTGCATCGCTTCGACCGCCATCGGCACGTCGCCGTGGCCGGTGATGAAGATGATCGGCAGGATCGAGTGGCGCTCGTTGAGCTTCACCTGCAGTTCGAGCCCGCTCATGCCAGGCATGCGGATGTCGAGCACAAGGCAACCCGGACGGTCGTCACGGTCGGCGTCGAGGAATTCCTGCCCGGATTCGAACACTTCGACCGGCAGGCCGACCGACTTGAGCAGCATCCGCAGCGAGTCGCGGACGGCCGCATCGTCGTCGACCACGAACACCGTGGGCTTGATTTCCTTGATCACTCGGAACTACTCCCCTTTGGCTGCCAGCGCTACCGGCGCTGCCGGCAGCGTGAAATGAAATCGTGCGCCGGTTCCCTCGTTGGGAGTGTGCCACAGGCGTCCGCCGTGGGCGCGCACGATCGAGCGGCTGATGGCGAGGCCGAGGCCCGTGCCGCCCGATTTCGTCGTAAAGAACGGGTTGAACAGGTGTTCGGCGGCTTCCGGCGCGAGGCCGCTGCCATGATCCGCCACGATGATTTCGATCTCGCCTTCCGGTAACTGGCGCGTGCTGAGCAGGACCTCGCGTTGCGTCTCGGGCGTTTCCGACATCGCATCGATCGCGTTGCGGACGAGATTGAGCACGACCTGCTGCAGCTGGATCGGATCGGCGTAGACCGTCGGCAGCGACGGCTCGGCGTCGATCCGCAGCCGGACGTTGTGCAGCCGGGCGTCGGTCTCGGCGAGCGTGCGCAGGTCGTCGAGCAGGCGGTTGCAGTCGACGGGCTCGCGCTTCACTTCGCGGTTCTTGACGAAATTCCGCAGGCGCCGGATGACCTCGCCTGCCCGCAGTGCCTGCGCATTGATCTGCTCGAGCGCCTCGAGGACGTCGGCATCGTCGCGGTTCGGCGAACGCACGAAGCGCTGGCCAGCCTGCGCGTACGTCGCAATCGCGGCCAGCGGCTGGTTGATTTCGTGCGCGAGGCCGGCGGCCATTTCGCCCATCGTCGACAGCCGGCTGAAATGCGTGAGACGTTCCTGCAGTTGCCGGGCTTCGTCTTCGGTCGCGCGCCGATCGGTCACGTCGTGAATCGTGCCGCTGTGCTTCAGCAGCCCGCCCTGCGCGTCGCGCGTGACCTGCGCGATGTGGTGCAGGTGCCGCGTCGTGCCGTCCTCGAGCACGATGCGGTACTCGCAGTCGAACGCGTTCCCGGGCGAGTCGAGTTCGCTGAACGCCTCATCGAACTTTTCGCGGTCACCCGGGTGTACCCAGCGCTCGAGCAGTGTCGTGAGCGGCAGCCCTTCCTCGACCGCGTCGATGCCCAGAATGCGGCGGAGCTGCGGCGAGTGGTAATTGGGCTCAGAGCGGTCGAGGTGGACGACGTAGTTGCCGAGACTCGCCAGTTCCTGCGCCAGCCGCAGCTCGGACTCACTGCGTCGCAGGCGCTCGTCGGCGAGCTTGCGCAGCGTGATGTCGCGGATGAAGCCGATGAACCGCGGCGGCACCGCGTCCTGCACCTTGCCGACCGCGAGCTCGCACGGGAAGACGGAGCCGTCCTTGCGTCGCGCCTGCACTTCGCGGCCGATGCCTATGATCCTGGCTTCGCCGGTGTGCTGGTAACGTTCCATGTACGCGTCGTGCTCGGCGCGGTAGGGCGCGGGCATGAGCACGTCGACGTTGCGGCCGCTCACCTCGGCTGCGGTGTAACCGAAGATCCGCTCCGCGGAGAGGCTGAACTGTTCGATCCGGCCCCGATGATCGATGACGATGATCGCATCGACCGCCGCGTCCAGCAGCGACCGGAACTCGAGCTCGGCTTCGTTCGGGCGTCGAGGCGCGGTGCCGGGCGTGGCATGTTCGGCAGCGGTGGGCGGGCGTTCTACGCGCAAGACTGGCGGGTGCTGTGGCGAAAGTGCGAATCCTAAAAGAACGCGGGGCGCGGCACTAGGTATTGCTGGAATCCCGGCTAGGCAACGCTGCGAATCGCAGGGCCGCCACCTTGCGGCGATAATGTAAACGAGGCCGGATGCGAGCCGGCCGTCAGGTTTTGTTGGCAAGGGGACACCCAAGGAGGGCGCCATGAGACTGATGAGATGGGAGCCGTTCCGCGAGATGGACGACCTGCTGAAAGGGTTCAGCCCGATGTTCGGCCGGATGCCGACCCTGGCCCGGCCGGCCGAAGGTGGCTATGAGTTCATGCCGCCGGCGGACGTGATCGAGCGGGAAAAGGAGTACCTGGTCAAAGTCGACCTGCCGGACGTGCGCAAGGAGGACGTGAAGGTCCTGTTCGACGACGGTGTGCTCACGATCAAGGGTGAGCGCAAGGTGGAAAAGGAAACGAAGGGCGAGACCGTGCATCGCACCGAGCGCTTCTACGGCGCGTTCGAGCGCAGCTTTGCGCTGCCCGATGATGTCGATCCGAAGGGCATCCACGCCGAATCCAAGGATGGCGTGCTGTTGGTCAGCCTGCCGCGCGTCGCGGTGCAGAAGCCGCGTCCGCTGGCGATCACGATCCAGTGATCGACGGCCAGGCGGCCTGGAAGACGGGCCGGTCAGCGGCCCGGAAAACGGCTGGATCAGCCCGGAACGGGTGGTCGAGCGTCCGCGGCCAGGAAGGCCCCGGAGCGTCCCGGCCACTCGTCCTGCTCAGGCATATCTAGCGGTTGTGATGCTCGTGCGGATCGGCGGGCTGGCCCATCGTGCTCATGTCGTGCCCGCCGTGGGTGCCATGGGCAACAAGGTGATACAGGGCGGAGCCTGCTGTCCACGCGCCGAACGCGAGCAACAGCGCGCCCGCCACATTGCGCAGAGTGGCGCGGTTGGCCAGCAGCCTCGCCGCGCGCTCGAAGGCGAACGTCGCCGAGACCATCGCTGGCAACGTGCCGACGCCGAACGCAGCCATCACCAGCGCTCCGTTGGTGGCGCTCGCCGTGGTCGCCGCCAGCAGCAGCATCGAATACGTGAGTCCGCAGGGCAGCCAGCCCCATGCCAGACCCAGGCCGATCGCACCAGGCAGCCCCTTGCGCTGTGCAAGACGGCCGCTTGCGGGCATGACCTTGCGCCAGAGACCGGCGCCCGCGGCCTCGAGCGGGTCGAGCAAGCGCCAACCGAACAGCAGGCGACCCGCGGCGGCCACCATGATGGCGCCGGCCAGCACACGAAAGGCGATCGAGAGCGGTGCGATGTTGACCGAGCGCAGCAGGGTCTGGCCGAGGAGGCCCGCCAGCGCGCCTGCAAGCGCGTAGCTGGCGACGCGAGCAACGTTGTAGGCCAAGGCCAGCGTGAGGCGCGAGCCGCCACGCTCCGACGTGCTGTTGCGCATCGCCAGGGCGCCCGCGATGCCCCCGCACATGGTCAGGCAATGGCCGCT
>JAPLSF010000006.1 GCA_026398785.1 Pseudomonadota bacterium
CCCTGCACCTCGGTCACCGTGACGCCTTGCACGCCGATGTCGGCAATGGCCTGGCGCACTTCATCGAGCTTGAAAGGCTTGATGACGGCGGTGATGAGTTTCATCGCGGGTCTCCCTCGGCGACGGCTGTCGCGCGTAAACGTCGGAAACCCTCAATGCAGGAAGCGTGCCACGGGCTACGGCTCGCGGTGACCGCGGAATTGGTCCGCCCGGTCCGATGCATTGCACCACGATGGAGCGTTGGCGGAGTGCGGTGCACCGAATCATGCCGCCGGCTGTCTGCCGTTGCGCGCGCTGGCCGCTACACTACCGGCCTAGTCCACGAGCCCCACGGTCACCATGGCTTTCGACCCGAGACTGATCGACGACCTGGCCCGCCGCCTCGCGGGCGCCGTCCCTGAGAACCTGAGCGCCCTGCGGCGCGATCTGGAACTGAACTTCAAGGGCGTGCTGCAGTCGCAACTGACGCGGCTCGACCTCGTGACGCGCGAGGAGTTCGACGTGCAGAGCGCGGTGTTGCGGCGGACGCGCGAGAAGCTCACGGCGCTCGAGCAGCGGCTCGCCGAGCTCGAGGGCAAGTATTGATGGCGCGAGGAAGCGCCGCCGATGGGGCGTCGGTCAGGGACAACTGGCGGCGCCCGGCACCTTGCCCGCGAGCAGCAGGAAATTGCCGAACGGGCCCATGTTTCCCATCGCCTCGCCATACGGGCCGCTGAACGAGAGGCGCCCGAGCATCATCGCCTTCATTGCGCCGTACTCGCCGGCGCCCATTTCCTGCCACCGTTTGCTGGTGGCGTGCATGACGCAGCCCGCGCTCTGGTTGAGTTTGTGCGTCTGCGAAGCGGTGATCAGCCTGCCACGCGTGGTGCAAAGGCGCGACGAGGAGACCCGATGAAAGTCCTTCCCGGATTACTGCTCGCCGTTGCCCTCGCGGTTCTGGGCAACGTCCTTGCGGACTATGTAGCCGCCGCGTTCGGCTTCGGGCACGGGGCCATCAGCGGCATCATGGTGGCGATCCTGTTGGGACTGGCATTCGGCAACGTGGTGAAGTTGCCGGAAGCCTTCAGCGCCGGCATCTCGTTCGCGGTGAAGCGGGTCCTCAGGCTCGGCATCGTCCTGCTCGGTCTGCGCCTCAGCCTCGCGGAGGTCGGCAGCATCGGGCTCAAGACGCTGCCAGTGGTGCTGGTGACTGTCCCTGCGGCCATCCTGATCGTTTCGTACCTGGGCAAGCGGATCCAGCTGTCCGATCGGCTCGCCACGCTGATCGCGGTTGGAACCGGTATCTGCGGCAACACGGCCATCGTTGCCGTCGCGCCCACGATCGGCGCCAGGGATGAAGAGACCAGTTACGCCGTGGCGTGCATTACGGTATTCGGCCTAGTGGCGATGCTGGCATATCCGTTCGCGGCGCACTGGCTGTTCGGCGGCGATGCGTTCAGTGCGGGCTTGTTCCTTGGCACAGCCGTGCACGATACGTCGCAGGTGGCCGGCGCAGGCATGGTCTACCAGCAGTACTACAACGCGCCCGAGACCCTCGACGTCGCGACGATAGCGAAGCTCGAGCGCAATCTGTCGATGCTCGTGGTCATTCCGCTCATGTCGATCCTGTACCACCGGCGCGCAGCCACGGGGGCTGCGGCGCCGGACTGGTGGACGCTGGTGCCGCTGTTCGTGGTGGGTTTCGCCGTGATGAGCGCAATCCGCTCGATCGGGGACCTGGGCAGCGACCGGCCGTTCGGCCTGCTCGACGCCAGACAGTGGAAGAGCTTCCTGTCGCTCGCATCCGCCGTGGTGACTTACTGCCTTGCCATCGCGATGGCTGGCGTCGGCCTAGGCACCAGCATCAAGGGCTTGCGTACGATAGGTCTGAAGCCCCTCGGGCTGGGCCTGCTCTCCGCGCTGATCGTCGGCGTGATCAGTCTCGCGCTCATCAAGACGCTGTACTGACCGGCTCGGCCAAGTGCGCCGGCCGGCAAGGCTTCGCCAGACGCGGTGCCGAAGATCCCTGGCAACAACCAGCCGCCTGTCAACGCGCATGTGGATCCGGGAATGAATCTTCGCCTATTTGACTGACACGCGTACTGCACGCCGGCTGCTGTTGATTGCTTTCGATGCAGGATTGCCTGCAAGAGCCCGCGTGTGTTCATTGCATCAGCCTGGGCCCGGCGTCAGCCGCGACGAACAGGCCCATGACGACGAGGAAGGTTCCAAACAACCTGCGCAGCGCGGACTGCGGAAGCCGCCGCCCGAGGCGATTGCCCGCGAGGCTGCCGACCATTCCGATGGCGGCGATCAACAGCAGCGTATGCCAGTCGAGCGCGATGCCCTTGGCCTCCAGCACGTGCAGGTACTTGCCAAAGCCCGCGAACGAATTCATCGCGATGACCGCGAGACTGGTGCCGACTGCACTCGACATGGGCA
The DNA here is from genome assembly GCA_026398785.1 of Pseudomonadota bacterium. Taxonomy (GTDB): domain Bacteria; phylum Pseudomonadota; class Gammaproteobacteria; order Steroidobacterales; family Steroidobacteraceae; genus RPQJ01. The sequence continues at coordinate 2,422 of JAPLSF010000006.1, forward strand.
CGTCCGCGAGCAGCACCAGTGCGGGCACGATCAGGAATCCGCCTCCCACTCCCACGAGGCCGCTCAGCGCGCCGACGGCTGTGCCGCCGGCGATAATGGCGAAAGGGTGCGATCTGTGGTCACCAGAAGCGACCGGAGCGCTGCGCAGCATACGCCACGCGGCCGCGAGCATGACGACCGCGAACAGCGCGAGTTGTGCCGGGCCAGGCACCCAGCGCGCCAGCGACGCGCCCAGCCACGCACCCAGCATGCCGGGCAGGCCGAACCGCAGCACGTTGCGCCAGTCCACCTGCCGGGCCGTCGCGTAAGGGACGCAGGCGGCGGCTGCGATCAGGCCCACCACCAGCAGCGAGCCTCCGATCGCTACCTGTTCCGGCTGTTGCAACAGGTAGTGCAGGACTGGCACGGTCAGGATCGACCCGCCCGACCCGAGCAAACCCAGACTGAGGCCGATCGCAAGGGCACCGAGGAGCGCAGCAAGCAAAGTCAGCAACCCGGGGTCGTGGGTGCGGGCGGCACAGCGGTCATCGTGGACGCGGCCTGCGGGACGCCAGTTGGGGATCCCCCGGCGCCGCGGGGACGTTGTCGCAGTAGATGTCCTGGAGCAGCGCCATGATACGGGTGACGGGGCCTGCCGGCAGCGAGTAATGGATCGACTGCGCCTCGCGCCGCGTATTCACCAGCCCGGCTTCGCGCAGCAGCGCGAGGTGCTGGGAGAGGGCCGATTGACTGAGTTCGAGCCGGTCGTTCAGTTCGCCGACCGAGAGGGGCTTCGCGAGCAGGTGGCAGAGGATCAGTAGTCGCTGCTCATTGCCCAGTGCCTTCAGTAACTGGGCCGCGTCACCCGCGTGCGCGTGCATCTCTTCGATTCGCGTTGAGTCCGGGGCCTCTGGTAGTGCGGTCTTGCGTCTGGCAGCGCGTGGCATGCGGCGGATCCCTGGTTGAATGCGCCGCATTTTAAATCATGCTTGACTAATTTAGCAACGGCTAATATTCTGGCGATCACCCGAGGATATCCGACCATGCATCCTGCAGTCACCGCGTTTCACCACAAACCCACGGGCTCGTGGACGTACGTCGTGATGGACGCGGCCACGCGCAGCGCGGCCGTCATCGACCCCGTGCTCGACTTCGACTGGCGGTCCGGCCGCACGGACACCGCGAGCGCGGACCGGGTCGTCGAGCATTGCCGCGCCGCCGGCGCCAGCGTGCTCTGGATCCTCGAGACGCATGCCCATGCCGACCACCTGTCTGCCGCCCAGCACCTGAAGCAGCGACTCGGTGGCGAGGTCGCGATCGGGCAGGGCGTCCGGTCCGTGCAGCGCACGTTCAAGGCGATCTTCGGTCTTGGGCCGGATTTCCAACCCGACGGCACCCAGTTCGACCGCCTGCTCGACGACGATGTCACGCTGCCGCTCGGCAACGCGTCGATCCACGTCATTCCCACGCCGGGCCATACCAACGACAGCGTGAGCTACCTCGTCGGCAACGCCGTCTTCATCGGCGACACGCTGTTCATGCCCGACAGTGGCTCGGCGCGGTGCGATTTTCCCGGCGGCAACGCTGCGGAGCTGTATCGATCCGTGCAGCGCCTGTTCTCGCTGCCGGCCGCAACGCGGGTGTTCGTGTGCCACGACTATGCGCCGGGCGGCCGCGAGCCACTGTGCGAGACGACGATCAACGAGCAACGTCGTGTCAACACCCACATCCGCCACGGCGTGGACGAGGCCGCTTTCGTGAAGTTGCGCACTGACCGCGACGCGACGCTCGACGTGCCGAACCTGATCATCCCGTCCGTGCAGGTGAACATCCGTGCCGGCCGGTTGCCCCCGCCCGAGATCGACGGCGTCAGCTACCTGCGCGTCCCGGTCGACGTGCTCGGCAAGCCTGGAAAGTAAGCACGCAAGCAATCATTCGCAAGGAAGACAGCCATGACGCCGATCACCCAGGCCAGCCCTGCCGAAGTCCGCGACGGTCTCGCGAGCGGCGAAATCCTGCTCGTCGACGTGCGCGAGCCGAATGAATACGCCTTCGAGCGCATTCCCGGTGCCCTGCTCTACCCGTTGTCGACGTTCGATCCGAAGGCCGTGCCGGCCGGGGACCGCAAACTGGTGGTGCAGTGCGCCGCCGGCGGTCGTTCGATGCGTGCCGCGCAGGCGCTGGTCGCTGCAGGCCACGCGCTTGTCGTCAACCTTGAAGGAGGGATCAACGCGTGGAAGGCAGCCGGCCTGCCGTTGATCCGGATTGACCCGGCATCGGGCCGGGTTGTCGAATACGGCCGCTGCTGACCCGAACGACACTGGAGGAAAGCGGACATGAGTATCGACCGCATCGTGATGGCATTCGCCGGCACCATGATTCTCGCGAGCCTGCTGCTCGGCATCTATGTGCATCCCAACTGGTTCTGGCTGACCGCGTTTGTCGGGGCCAACCTGCTGCAGTCTTCGTTCACCGGGTTCTGTCCGCTCGCGATCATCCTGCGCAAGGTCGGCGTGAAGCCGGGCGCGGCGTTCTGATCCGCGACCCGGGAAACACTCGCATGAGATACCTTGCAGGCTGGCCCCGTCCACTGGCCGCGATCGTCGCGATCAGCGCTCTTGCGCTCGTAGCCTGCGATGGCAAGGAGCCCAGTCCTGCAGCATCACCGGCAGCGACGTCGAACCTCACCACGATGACCGTTGGCGCCGAAGCGGCACCCGCCGAGTTGCTGCTCGACGGTGTCGTTGAGGCCGTAAACCAGGCGACATTGTCGGCGCAGACCGCAGGACGGGTCGCCGAGGTTAACGTCGAGGTCAACGATCACGTCAAGCAGGGCGAGTTGCTGATGCGCCTGCGCGCTACGGAACAGGTCGCGGGGCTCGGCCAAGCGCAGGCGGCGTTGCAAGCGGCGATGGCTCAGAACGCCCAGGCCCAGGCGCAGCACGACCGCATCCGGGACATGTACGAACGCAAGGTCGTCGCCCGGACCACGTACGACGCCGCGATCGCTGCGCGCGATACCGCCGCGGCAAACCTGGCGGCCGCGCGTGCCGGATTGGAAGCCGCGCGTGAAGGCGTCTCCTACACTGAGTTGCGAGCACCCTACGACGGCGTGGTGACGGCAAAGCGTGCTCAGGTCGGCGAGGCCGTCGCTCCCGGAATGCCCCTGCTGACCGTGGCGGCGCTCGATGCAATGCGCGTCGTGGCAGAGGTCCCGCAGACATCGGCCAACGCCGTGCAGGCGTCCCCGCAGGCCACCGTGTATGCAGGCGACGAGCGGATTGTCGCAACCAAGGTCACTCTCTATCCGTCCGCCGAGCCACAGTCCGGAACGTTTCGTGCGCGCGTCGAGTTGTCGCAGGCCGGGACGCGGCTGGCGCCCGGCACGTATGCGAAGGTCGGGTTCGTGACCGGCGAGACCAGCCGAGTGCTCGTGCCCGGCTCGGCAGTCGTTGATCGCAGCGAACTGCGCGCGGTGTATGTCGTCATGCCGGACGGTCGCGTCGCGCTGCGACAGGTTCGCCTTGGCCGTCCCGTCGGCGACCGAGTCGAAGTGATCGCAGGCCTGGCACCGGGTGAAAAGGTCGCCGTGGATCCTGCTGCGGCCGGCCGCGCAGCACGCGGAGTTGCTCCGGCCGCGCGTCATGAGTGAACGACTGGGCTTCAGCGGACGCGTCTCACGGCTGTTCCTCGACAGTTCGCTCACGCCGCTGCTCGGCCTCACCGCGCTGCTGCTCGGGGTCTTCGCCGTGCTGGTTACGCCGCGCGAAGAAGAGCCGCAGATCAACGTCACGATGGCGAACGTCATCGTGCCTTTCCCGGGCGCCAGCGCGCAGCAGGTCGAGAGCCTCGTCGCCACGCCGATGGAGAAAGTGCTCGCCGAGATCTCCGGCGTAAAGCACATCTACTCGGTCTCGCGGCCCGGTGCTGCGGTCATCACGGTGCAGTTCGAGGTTGGCGAGGAACGCACAGCCGCGATCGTGCGGCTCTGGAACGCGATCTATTCGAACCAGGACTGGCGACCGCCCGGCGTCGGCGTCGGCCAGCCGCTCGTGAAGCCGAAGGGCATCGACGACGTGCCCGTCATGGGCCTCACGCTCTGGACCAGGGACGAATCGCGGGGTGCGCATGAACTCAAGCAGGTCGCACACGCCGTCGAGTCGGAGCTGAAGCGCGTCCCGGGCACGCGCAACGTCTACACCATCGGCGGTCCCGACGAGACCGTGCAGGTGTCGCTCGACGCGCAGCGACTCGCCGGTCACGGCTTGACCATTCCGGACCTGGTTGGCTCCCTGCAGGCGGCCAACGTCGTGCAGCACGCGGGTTCACTCGTGACTGCGGAAGGCGTGCTGCCGCTGCAGGCCGGGCAGTTCCTGGCTTCGCGCGAGGACGTGGCGCAGCTCATCGTCGCGGTGCGCGACGGCCGGCCGGTCTACCTGCAGGACGTCGCCGACGTGAAGTTCGGCGCCGACCAGTCCGAGCAGTACGTGACCTTCGGCGCCGGTCCGGCCGCGTCACAGAAGGGCATCGAATTCAACGGCGTCTCGCCGGCGGTGACGATCGCCATTTCGAAGAAGCCGGGCGAGAACGCCATCGACGTGACCAATGCCGTCCTCGCGCGCATGGAGCACCTGCGCGGCACCTACATCCCGGACGGAGTCGAGGTCACAGTCACGCGCAACTACGGCGAGACGGCCAACGACAAGGCCGTCAAGCTGATCCAGAAACTGATGTTTGCCACGGCGTCGGTCGTGCTGCTCGTGTGGCTGACCGTCGGCTGGCGTGAAGCTGTCGTCGTCGGCGCGGCAGTCGTCATCACGCTGGCGGCGACGCTGTTCGCTTCGTGGGCCTGGGGCTTCACGATCAACCGCGTCTCGCTGTTCGCGCTGATCTTTTCCATCGGTATCCTCGTCGACGACGCCATCGTGGTGGTGGAGAACATCCACCGCCACATGAGCCTGCATCCCGGGGCAGCGCTCGGCGAGCTGATCCCCCGCGCCGTGGACGAAGTGGGCGGCCCGACGATCCTGGCGACGTTCACGGTGATCGCGGCGCTGCTGCCGATGGCGTTCGTGAGCGGCCTGATGGGCCCCTACATGAGTCCCATCCCGATCAACGCCAGCATGGGCATGGTGATATCGCTGGCGATTGCGCTCGCGTTCACGCCGTGGCTGTCGAAGAAGCTGCTGGTGCACGGCCACGCTCCGCACGGATCGCAGGATCACTCCGAGACGATGTTGCACCGCTTCTTCAACCGCCTGATGTCGCCCTTCCTGCGTGGGGACGACGCCCGTACGCATCGGCACAAGCTCTACCTCGGCACGCTCGTGGCGATCGGCATCGCGGTCTCGCTGGCCGTCGTGCAGTGGGTCGTGCTGAAGATGCTGCCGTTCGACAACAAGTCTGAGTTCCAGGTCGTCCTCGACATGCCCGAAGGCACGCCCGTCGAGGAGACTGCCCGCGTGCTCGACGCGTTGGCGGCAGAAGTCGCCAGGCGTCCGGAAGTCACCGACTACCAGGTCTATGCAGGCACGTCCGCCCCGATCAACTTCAACGGGCTCGTGCGCCAGTATTACCTGCGCAGTGGTCCCGAGGTCGGCGACATCCAGGTCAACCTCGTCGATAAGCACCACCGCGACAAGAAGAGTCACGAGATCGCGCTCGAGGTGCGACCGGCGCTCGCAGAGATCGGTCGCAAGCACGGTGGCGCGGTCAAGGTCGTCGAGGTGCCGCCGGGACCGCCCGTGCAGGCGCCACTCGTCGCTGAGGTCTACGGACCGTTCCAGGAAGCCCAGCAGAAGCTCACGCACGACGTGCGCAAGGTCTTCGATTCGACACCCGGTGTCGTGGACGTGGACGATAGCATCGAGTCGCCGAGTCCAAGGATCGTCGCCTCAATCGACCGGCAGAAGGCCGCCCTGCTCGGGGTCAGCCAGTCCGATGCGGCACAGACCCTCGCTGCGGGACTCGGCGGAATCGACGCCACCTACGTGCGGATCGGACGTGAAACGTACCCAATCCCGGTGCGGCTGGAACTCGATGTGCCGGCCAAGGCAGACCTCGCGAGCGTGCTGGCGCTGCAGGTGCAATCACGCACCGGCGCGCACGTGCCGCTCTCCGAGATCGCGACGATCGAGCGTCGGGCCTGGGACAACGCGATCTATCACAAGGACCTGCTGCCGCTGTCGTGGGTGACCGCGGATTCCGTGGGCGTGACCGACAGTCCGCTCTACGGCATGTTCGCCATGGTCGGCACGATGAGGGACGAGATGCCCGCGGTCCGCCAGCTATTCTTCAGCCAGCCCGACGATCCTTACGTCCCCAGCGTGAAATGGGACGGCGAGTGGCAGATCACGTTCGAGACGTTCCGTGACATGGGACTCGCGTACTCGGTGGGCCTGATCCTGATCTACCTGCTGGTCGTGGCGCAGTTCGGATCCTACGTCGTCCCGCTCGTGATCATGGCGCCGATTCCGCTCACCATCATCGGTGTGATGCCGGGTCACGCGCTGCTCGGCGCCCAGTTTACCGCCACGTCGATGATCGGCATGATCGCGCTCGCCGGCATCATCGTCCGTAATTCGATCCTGCTGGTGGACTTCATCAACATCGAAGTCGCGCGTGGCCAGCCGCTGGCCGATGCCGTCATCGGTGCGACGTCCGTGCGTGCGCGGCCCATCGCGCTCACCGCGGTGGCCGCCATGACCGGCGCGTTCTTCATCCTCGACGATCCCATTTTCAACGGGCTCGCCGTGTCGCTGATCTTCGGCATCCTCGTCTCGACAGTGCTGACGCTGGTGCTGATCCCGATCCTCTACTTCAGCTATCGCAACCGCACGATCAAGGCCGCGTGACGGCCCGGGGGCATGCAGTCATGGCAAAGGTCGTAATTCTTGGCGCAGGTCTCGGTGGCGTCGCCTGCGCCTACGAAATGAAGAAGAAGCTCGGCGCCGCGCACCAGGTGACGCTGGTCGGCAGCTCGCCGTACTTCGAGTTCACGCCGTCGAACCCGTGGGTGGCCGTCGGTTGGCGCAAGCCCGAGCAGACGCGGGTCGAACTTGCCGGACCGCTGGCCGACAAGAACGTGCGCTGGCTGCCGCAGTCGGTGCAGACGATCGACGCGGGTGCGTCGAAGCTCGTTTTCAAGGACGGCACTGAAGAGCCTTACGACTACCTCGCCATCACGACCGGTCCGAAGCTCGCGTTCGAGGAAGTGCCGGGTCTGGGCCCAGACGGCCACACGGTGTCCATCTGCACGCAGTCGCATGCGCTCGCAGCCTGGGAGCAGTACCAGGAGTTCGTGAAGAACCCTGGCCCGATCGTGGTGGGCGCCGCAGGCAGCGCCAGTTGCTTCGGTCCCGCCTACGAGATGGCGATGATCCTCGACACCGACCTGCGCCGGCGCAAGATCCGCGACAAGGTGCCGATGACGTATGTGACGTCGGAGCCCTACATCGGCCACATGGGGCTCGGCGGCGTGGGCGACAGCAAGGGGCTCATGGAGTCGACGCTGCGCCAGCGCCACATCCAGTGGGTCACCAATGCGAAGGTCACCTCGGTCGAGCCCGGCACGGTCAATGCCACCGAATTAAGCGACGACGGCGCGGTGCGCAAGGAGCACCAGCTGCCGTTCAAGTTCGCCATGATCCTGCCGGCGTTCAAGGGCGTCGACGCGGTGGCCGGGGTCCCGGACCTGTGCAACCCGCGCGGCTTCGTGCTGATCGACGAGCACCAGCGCAGCAAGAAGTACCCGAACATCTTCTCGGCTGGTGTCTGCGTGGCCATTCCGCCGGTCGCGGTGACGCCGGTTCCGACCGGTGCGCCGAAGACGGGCTTCATGATCGAGTCGATGGTGTCGGCAATCTGCGAGAACGTGGCGGCTGATATCGCCGGTCGCAAGGCGGAAGCGCGTGGCACCTGGAACGCGATCTGCCTGGCGGATTTCGGCGACACCGGCGCCGCGTTCGTCGCGCTGCCGCAGATCCCGCCGCGCAACGTCACCTGGGCGCGCGAGGGCAAGTGGGTGCACGTGGCCAAGATCGCATTCGAGAAGTACTTCCTGCGCAAGGTGCAGACCGGATCGATCACCCCGATCTACGAGAAGTACGTCCTCAAAGTGCTGGGTATCGAGGCCCTGAAGCAATGACCCTGAGCCGAATGATCCTGCGTTGGTCCGTCGCGTTCGTCCTGTTCGGTGCCGCCGCCGGAGTGGCACGCGCCGAAACGCTGGCGGACGCGTGGGCGCTGGCCCTGCAGCAGGATCATTCGCTCGCAGCGGCGCGCAACCAGGCCGAGGCTGCGGGTTTCGAGGCGCAGGCGGCGCGCGCGCAGCGCTGGCCGACGCTCGCCGTCGGTGGTTCCTACACGCAGCTCGACGACTCGCCCGCGTTCGATTTTTCGTTTACCGGCCTGCCGCTCACGCCTCCCGAACTGTTCAAGGACGACAACTTCCTGATGGGTTCGGCGACCGTCACGGTGCCGCTGTTCACGAGTGGACGCATCTCTTCGAGCATCGCCGCAGCCGAGGCGCATGAGCGCGGCGTCGGCGCCCAGGTGTCGGTGGCGACGTCCGACGTCAAGCTGGCCGTGGCCGATGCCTATGTCGGCGTGCTGCGCGCCCGCAAGGCGCACGGTGTCGCGAGCAGCAACGTGCAGACGCTCGAGGCGCTGACCCGCGATACCACCAGCATGTTCGAGCGCGAGCTGGTGCCGAAGAACGAGTTGCTCGCGGTGCAGGTGGCGCTGGCCGATGCGCGGCAGAACGAATTGCGCGCGGCGAATGCCGCAGAAGTTGCCGCGGCTTCCTACAACCGACGCCTGGGTGCGCCGCTCGACCGGCCGGTCGAGTTGAGCGAGACGCTCGGCGTGCCTGTGGAATTGTCGCAAGACCTGCCGGCGCTGGTGGAGCAGGCCAGGTCGCGACGCACGGAACTCGCTGCGTTCGACGCGCAGGCGGAAGCCTATGGCCAGCTCGCGCGCACCGAGCGTTCGCGCGTACTGCCGCAAGTTGCCTTGAGCGGCGGTTACCAGTACCTGGAGAACCAGTTCCTCGATGACGAGACGGTCGGCATGGCGGGCATCGGCGTGCAATGGGCGATGTTCGATGGCGGCCAGTCGCGCAAACGGGCGGCGGCGCTCGATCGCAACCGGCGCGCGACGGAGCAGCAGCGCGCGGACGCGTCGAGCCAGATCGAGCTGCAGGTGCGGCAGGCCTACCTCGGCATCCAGGAGTCGCGCCAGCGGGCAATCGTCACCGCGCAGGCTGCGGAGCAGGCGGACGAGAACCTCCGCATCGCCCGCGAACGCTACACCTCGGGTCTCGGCACGCAGACTCAGCTGCTCGAAGCGGAGACGCTGCGGGTGCGGGCGCTCACGAACCGGGACGACGCCACGCTCGATGCCGGGCTGGCGCAGCTGCGGCTCGCCCGCGCCGTTGGGGCGCTCTGAAGTAACGTGTCAGCCAGGAGCGGATAGGGCAGGGATCGGCGGGGCGGGTCTTCCTGGCCGCCCCATGTCGAACGCCGAAGCTCGAGCGCAGGAGCGAGGCGGCACTGCAGCGATGCCGCTGCTGCGCTGGCACCATCGCCTCGCTCCCGTTCGAGCGAGGATCGCCGTCG
>JAPLSF010000147.1 GCA_026398785.1 Pseudomonadota bacterium
GTCCGCCTTGAACTTGCGCTCGAGCCAGTTGGCCCCCGAGTCGAAATACACTAGGCCGCGGACGTAGTAGGCATAGTCGACGCGCGGATGCGTCGGATTCTCGCGGATGAACTGGTCCGACTGGTCGATCGCCGAATCGGCCGACCGGTTCTTGTAGTAGGCGTAGATCAAGTCGAGCTGGCCCTGCTTGGCCTGTTCGCTGAATGGGTAGCGGGCCTCGAGCATTTCGTAGCGCTGGATGGCGCCCGGGTAGTTGTCGCTCTTGATGTTCTTGATCGCATCCCGGTAGAGCTGCTCGGGCGAGCCCTCGATGACCTTGTCCCCCTTGTCCTTGTCCCAGAACTTGAGGCTGCTGCAGCCGCCGGTGCCCAGCAGGGCCAAAGCAAGCAGAGCCGAAGCGAGCAGACGTCGGGAAAAGGCAGCAGCCATGCGGGAATCCTGGGTCAAACCCTGCGGAAGGGCGTGAAGTATATAGAATTCGACCCCATGCCGACCTCAAGCGTTCAACTCAGCCTGCAAATTCCTGACACCGAAGCGGGCCAACGACTCGACCAGGCACTCGCCCGACTGTTGCCCGACTACTCCCGCAGCCGCCTCAAGACGTGGATCGAGGCTGGCGAGGTGCTGGTCGATGGGTCCGTCCACCGCCCCAGGGACAAGGTCAACGGCGGTGAAACCGTCGTCATCGCCGGCACGTTGACCGAGGAGTCGACCGCGGAAGCCCAGGCGATCCCGCTGCTGATGGCGTACGAAGACAAGCACGTCTTCATCGTCAACAAACCCGCCGGTCTGGTCGTACATCCGGGTGCCGGCAACCCCGACCAGACGCTGCAGAACGCGCTGCTGTCGCGCGACCCCGCACTCGGCGAGTTGCCTCGCGCCGGCATCGTGCACCGGCTCGACAAGGACACGAGTGGATTGCTGATCGTGGCCCGCACGCTCAAGGCGCACACCGCGCTGGTGCGGATGCTCGAGGCGCGCGAAATCCATCGCGAGTACGAAACGATCTGCCGGGGCGTGATGACGGCAGGCGGCACGATCAATGCGCCGATCGACCGCCACCCGACCGACCGCGTGCGGATGGCGATTCGCGATGGCGGTCGTGATGCCGTCACGCATTACCGCGTGATCCGACGCTTCCGTGCGCACACGCATGTGCGAGTGCAGCTCGAAACCGGGCGCACGCACCAGATCCGCGTGCATCTCGCGCACATCAGTTACCCGATCGTCGGTGACCGCGTGTACGGCGGGCGGCTCGCGTTGCCGAAAGGCGCGACCGAAGAGCTGCGCACCGCGTTGCGTGAATTCCCGCGACAGGCGCTGCACGCGGCGAAGCTGCAGCTCGAGCATCCCGTGACGGGCAAGCCGCTCGAAGCACAGGCGCCGTTGCCCGAGGACATGCTGGGACTCCTTGCGGTGCTCGCTGCCGACCTCGCCACCGCCAAGGCATGACGCAGGGCGTGTCTTCGCCGCAGGGTTCGTGGCTGACGCCCGACTGGGACGTCGCACCGAACGTGCACGCGCTGTCGACGCTGCGTGGTGGCGGTCTGAGCATGGATGCCTACGCCAGCTTCAATCTCGCCCAGCACGTCGGTGACGATCCGGAACACGTGCGCGCGAATCGTGCATTGCTGCGGGCCGCAGCAAAATTGCCGTCGGAACCGCTGTGGCTCGAGCAGGTGCACGGCATCCATGTCGTCGAACATCGCGGGCCTGTCGCCACCGGTGCCGTGCTCCCGCGTGCGGATGCTGCCGTGGCTTTCGGGCCCGACCGCGTCTGCGTGGTGATGACGGCCGATTGCCTGCCGGTCGTGTTCGCGGATCGCGCGGGCACCCGCATCGGCGTGGCACATGCGGGCTGGCGCGGACTCGTGGGCGGCGTGCTCGAAGCTACCGTGGCTGCGCTGCAAGCGGAGCCCGCTCAGCTCGTGGCCTGGCTCGGACCAGCGATCGGACCGGCTGCGTTCGAGGTCGGAACCGAGGTGCGCGACGCCTTCATCGCACGCGATGCCGCGAACGTGGCTGCGTTCGTGCGCAACGAGGCCGGCCGCTTCCAGGCCGACCTGTACGGTCTGGCGCGCCGTGCGTTGGCACGTGTCGGCGTATATCGGGTCAGTGGCGGCGGACGCTGCACGCAGCGCGAGGCTGCGGAATTCTTTTCCTTCCGTCGCGACGGCGGCCGGACCGGCCGCATGGCGACGCTGGCGTGGCTCGAGCCCCGCACCACCACCGATTCGCACGCGCACCGCGTGCTAATCTGACCGAGATTCGCAGCCCGTCACGCAGCAGAGCGACCCTTGAGCAGCCTGACCCTGATCGTCGTATTCACGGCGCTGAGCGGTGTGTTGAGCGCCCTCGCTGCCGGCGTGTTCCTGGCGCTCGATGCGCGCTGGCGCACGGCCATGCTGCCCCACCTGGTCAGCTTCGCGACCGGGACGCTGCTTGGCGCGGCGTTCCTCGGATTGCTTCCACATGCGCTCGACGGGGCTGGTCCCGGGTCGGCGCATCGGATCGGTCTCGCGCTCCTGTGCGGCATCCTGCTGTTCTTCCTGCTCGAGAAGTTCGTGCTCTGGCGTCATTGCCACGACGATCCCTGCGAAATGCACTCGCCGAGTCACGACGTCCGTGACCGGGCATCGGCCAACCTGATCCTGGCCGGCGACACGTTCCACAACCTGCTCGATGGCGTACTCGTGGCCGCGGCGTTCATGACCAACCCGCAGCTCGGCATCGTCACGGCGCTTGCCGTGTTCGCCCACGAAATCCCGCAGGAAGTGGGCGATCTGGCGATCCTGCTCCATGGTGGCTTCAGCCGCGCCCGGGCGATGACCCTGAACCTGGTCTCGAGCCTCACCTCCGTGGTGGGCGGCGTCATCGCGTATTACGCGCTCAATACGGCGATGGATGTCCTGCCCTACGCGCTGGCCCTGGCGGCTTCGAGCTTCATCTACGTGGCCGTGGCCGATCTCATCCCCGGACTGCACCGCCGCGTGGATATGCGTGCGAGCCTGGGCCAGGTGCTGTTCATCGCCCTGGGGGTGGGGTTGGTGTACCTGACGCATCAAGGGATGCACTAGGAAGGGCAGGAAGGGCAGGAAGGCGAGGAAGGCCCGGAAGGGCAGGAAGGCCCGGAAGGGGAAGAAGGGGAAGAAGGGGAAGAAGGGGAAGAAGGGGAAGAAGGGGAAGAAGGGGAGGACGGCTTGGGCGCGCTCCGGCTCCCTTCTTCGCCTTCCTGCCCTTCCCCGCCTTCCTCCCCCTTTTATCTCGCGGCATCGGCCCCAATTCCGGGGACAAGACGTCCCACGGACAGACCCCCCATGCGCCAAGACAAATTCACGACCAAGCTCCAGGCCGCGCTGCAGGAATCGCAATCGCTCGCCCTGGGCCGCGACCACCAGATCATCGAGCCCGTACACCTGTGCCAGGCCCTGCTGGACCAGCAGGGCGGCACCGTGCGGCCGTTGCTCGACAAGTGCGGTGCCAACATCAACACGCTGCGCTCGCAACTGCGAGAAGCGCTCGACCGGCTGCCCAAAGTGGAAGGCACCGGCGGCGAGGTGCACCTTTCGAACGACCTCGCGCGGCTGCTGAACCTCACCGACAAGATCGCGCAGCAGCGCGGTGACCAGTACATCACCAGCGAGCTGTTCGTGCTGGCCGCGCTCGAAGACAAGGGCCCGCTCGCCCGGATCCTCAAGGATGCCGGCGTGCAGAAAGCTGCGGTCGAACGCGCGATCGACGAGATCCGCGGCGGGGCGAAGGTCGACGATCCCAACGTCGAGGAGCAGCGTGGAGCGCTCGACAAATACACGATCGACCTGACCGAACGCGCGGAGCAGGGCAAGCTCGATCCGGTCATCGGCCGGGACGACGAAATCCGCCGCACGATCCAGGTACTGCAGCGTCGCACCAAGAATAACCCCGTGCTGATCGGCGAGCCGGGCGTCGGCAAGACCGCCATCGTCGAAGGCCTGGCGCTGCGCATCATCAACAAGGAAGTGCCCGAGAGCCTGCGCGACAAGCGCATCCTCGCGCTCGACATGGGCGCGCTGATCGCGGGCTCGAAGCACGCTCGACGAGTACCGCAAGTACGTCGAGAAGGACAAGGCGCTCGAGCGCCGCTTCCAGAAGGTGCTGGTGAACGAGCCGTCGGTCGAAGACACGATCGCGATCCTGCGTGGCCTGAAGGAGCGCTATGCGGTCCACCACAAGGTCGAGATCACGGACCCGGCGATCGTCGCTGCGGCCACGCTCTCGCATCGCTACATCACGGACCGGCAGTTGCCCGACAAGGCGATCGACCTGATCGACGAGGCCGCGTCGCGCATCCGCATGGAGATGGACTCCAAGCCGGAGGAAATGGACCGGCTCGACCGTCGCATCATCCAGCTCAAGATGGAGCGCGAGGCGCTCAAGAAAGAGAAGGACGAAGCGTCGAAGAAGCGTCTCGAGGCGCTCGACGAGCAGTTGGGCGACCTCGGCAAGGAGTACGCCGACCTCGAGGAAATCTGGAAGGCGGAGAAGGCTTCGGCGCAGGGCGCCGCGCAGATCACGCAGGAACTCGAAGATGCGCGGCAGGCGTTCGAGACCGCGCGTCGTGCCAGCGACCTCGCCCGCATGTCCGAACTGCAGTACGGCAAGATTCCGGAACTGGAGAAGCGCCTGAAGTCGGCGCAGGCAAGCGAGACGAAGGCGCCGACGCTCGTCCGCAACAAGGTGACTGAAGAGGAGATCGCCGAAGTCGTCTCGAAGTGGACCGGCATTCCGGTCTCCAAGATGCTCGAAGGCGAGCGCGAAAAACTGCTGCGCATGGAAGAGGTGCTGGCGAAGCGCGTCGTCGGCCAGGACGAGGCGGTCAAGGCCGTCGCCGATGCCATCCGTCGTTCGCGCGCAGGGCTGTCCGATCCGAACCGTCCGAACGGCTCGTTCCTGTTCCTCGGTCCGACGGGTGTCGGCAAGACCGAGCTGTGCAAGGCGCTCGCCGAATTCCTCTTCGACACCGAAGACGCGATGGTGCGCATCGACATGTCGGAGTTCATGGAGAAGCATTCCGTCGCGCGGCTCATCGGCGCGCCACCGGGATACGTGGGTTACGAGGAAGGCGGTTACTTGACGGAGGCTGTGCGCCGCCGTCCGTACGCGGTGATCCTGCTCGACGAAGTCGAGAAGGCGCACCCGGACGTGTTCAACGTGCTGCTGCAGGTACTCGACGACGGCCGTCTCACGGACGGCCAGGGCCGCACCGTGGACTTCCGCAACGCCGTCGTGATCATGACCTCGAACCTTGGTTCGCAGGTCATCCAGGAACTCGCGGGCGAGGCGAATTACGCGAAGATGAAGTCGGCGGTCATGGAGATCGTCGGCCAGCACTTCCGTCCCGAGTTCATCAACCGCGTCGACGAAGTGGTCGTGTTCCATCCACTCGGCAGGGACCACATCCGCGAGATCGTCGACATCCAGCTCGGCAACCTGCGCCGGCGCCTGGCCGACCGCGACCTGGGCCTGGAACTGGACGATGCCGCACGCGACCTGCTCGGCGAGGCGGGGTTCGACCCGGTGTACGGCGCGCGGCCGCTCAAGCGCGTGATCCAGCACCAGCTCGAGAATCCGCTGGCGCAACGCATCCTGCGCGGCGACTTCGAGCCGGGCGACACGATCCGGGTGACGGTCAAGGACGGCGAACTCGCGTTCGAGCGGATCGCCGTCCCGGTATAATTCACGGCCGTTTCGACTAACCTAGGGCACGTTTCACCGCGCCGGACCGACCATGCCGATCTACGAATACCAGTGCCAGAAGTGCCATCACCACCTGGAGGCGCTGCAGAAATTCTCCGACAAGCCGCTGCGCGAGTGCCCCGAATGCGGCAAGCACACGCTGCTGCGCCTCATGTCGGCGCCGATGTTCCGTCTGGCGGGCAGCGGCTGGTACGAGACAGACTTCAAGTCGGATAAAGAGGGCAAGCGCAACCTGGTCGGCAAGGACGACGGTCCACCCGCCGAGAGTGCGTCGACAGCAGCGACGTCCGACAAGGCCGAGCAGAAGGCCGAGGCGAAACCCGAGTCGAAGCCCGAACCCGCATCGGCGACGAAGAGCGTCGCGGCGAAGAAGCCCGCCGCCAAACCTAAGCCGGCCGCGAAGAAATCTGCATCGAAGAAGTCCGTCCGCAAACGCTGATTCGGGCCGGGCAGGTGGCCCGCGCCGGAGTGAACAGAGTGGCTGATCCGATATCGACCGACGCCAACGACGAAGACACGGGCAACGGCAAGGGTGGTCGCCGCGACTTTGCGCGCCGCTTGCGCAACCACCTGATCGCGGGTCTGCTGATCTGGATCCCCATCATGGTGACCGTCTGGGTCATCCGCTTCCTGTCGCGCATCCTCGACCAGTCGCTCGTGCTGTTGCCGCCGCCCTGGCGACCCGAGGCGCTGGTCGGCCAATACGTCCCCGGCGTCGGCATCATCCTGTCGTTCATCCTGCTGGTCGTGACGGGTGTCGTAGTCCGCAATCTTTTTGGCGGGCGGATCGTCGAAGGGTTCGAGAACCTCGTGCGCCGAATACCAGTGATCGGTGCCGTTTACGGTGGCGCCAAGACCTTCAGCGAGACCGTGCTCACCGACAAGGGCAAGTCGTTCAAGCAGGTCGTCATGGTCGAGTTCCCGCGCAAGGGCATCTTCAGCGTGGGGTTCATCACGTCTGAGGAACTGGAAGAAGTCCAGGCCAAGACCGAGCAGGACGTGGTCTGCGTCTTCGTGCCCACCACGCCGAACCCCACCACGGGATTCATCGTCCTCGTGCCCCGGGACGAGGTGGTCCGTCTCGACATGACCGTGGACGACGCATTCAAGATGCTGCTGACGCTGGGTGTCGTCGTGCCCAAGTGGCAAAACAAGCCCGTCGCGGCCGATCTTGCGCTGCAACAACCCTCTCCGTAACATCCTCGGGCTCAGCGTTGTGGTCCGGTCCCGGCCGGTCTCCCGCACCCCTTTTTGACGGGATGTTCCCCATGCCCATGCGCACCCATTACTGCGGCGACGTCAACGAGCGCCTCGTCGGATCCACGGTCGAGGTGGCCGGCTGGGTCCACCGTCGTCGTGACCACGGCGGCGTCATTTTCGTCGACCTGCGCGACCGCGACGGCCTGCTGCAGGTCGTCTGCGATCCGGACGCGGCCGCTGTCTTTGCCGAGGCCGAGCGCCTGCGCGGCGAATGGGTGATCAAGGTGACCGGCACGGTGCGCCCGCGTCCTGCCGGCACCGCGAACGCGAACCTCGCCTCGGGCCAGGTCGAACTGCTGGCGCGCGGCATCGAAGTGCTGAACCGCTCCGAGCCGATCCCGTTCCAGCTCGACGAGGAAGTCAAGGAAGAGACGCGGCTCAAGTACCGCTACATCGACCTGCGCCGCGACGTGATGCAGAAGCGCCTGCGCCAGCGGCACGCGATCACGCGCTCGATGCGAGAGTACCTCGACGGCAACGGCTTCATCGACGTCGAGACGCCGATGCTGACCAAGGCGACGCCGGAAGGCGCGCGCGATTACCTGGTGCCGAGCCGCACGCAGCCGGGCAAGTTCTTCGCGCTGCCGCAGTCCCCGCAGATCTTCAAGCAGCTGCTGATGATGTCGGGCTTCGACCGCTACTACCAGATCGTGCGCTGCTTCCGCGACGAAGACCTGCGCGCCGATCGCCAGCCCGAGTTCACGCAGCTCGACATCGAGACCTCGTTCCTCACGCGCGACGAGATCATGGCTCTCATGGAGAGCCTGGTGCGCAAGCTCTTCAAGGACGTGCTCGGCCAGTCGTTGCCCGAACCGTTCCCGCGCATGACGTACGCCGAGGCGATGCGCCGCTACGCATCCGACAAGCCCGACCTGCGCATCCCGCTCGAACTGGTCGACGTCGCCGACCTGGTCAAGGACAGCGAGTTCAAGGTGTTCTCCGGTCCGTCCGCGGATCCGGAGGGTCGTGTCGCCGCGCTGCGCGTGCCGCAGGGCGGCGAGAAGCTCTCGCGCAAGCAGATCGACGACTACGCTGCGTTCGTCGCGCGCTACGGCGCGAAGGGCCTCGCGTACGTGAAGGTCAACGACGCGACGAAGGGGCGCGACGGGCTGCAGTCGCCGATCCTCAAGTTCCTGTCCGATGCGGCTGTCGCGGGCCTCATGCAGCGCACGGGCGCGCAGACGGGCGACCTGATTTTCTTCGGCGCCGACAAGGCAAAGGTCGTCAACGACGCGATCGGCGCGCTGCGCCTCAAGGTGGGCCAGGACCTTGGCCTCGTCGCCGCAGGTTGGGCGCCGCTCTGGGTCATCGACTTCCCGATGTTCGAATGGGATCCGGACTCGAAGCGCTGGGCGGCGATGCACCACCCGTTCACCGCGCCGGCCAGCGACGACGCGGCCGCGCTCAAGGCGAACCCTGGCCAGGCGCTCGCGCGTGCCTACGACATGGTGCTGAATGGCTCGGAGATCGGCGGCGGCTCGGTGCGTATCCATCGCAACGAGATGCAGTCGACCGTGTTCGAGATGCTCGGCATCGGCGCCGAGGAGGCCGAAAAGAAGTTCGGCTTCCTGCTCGACGCGCTCAAGTTCGGCGCACCGCCGCACGGCGGCATCGCGTTCGGCCTCGATCGACTGGCGATGCTGATGGCCGGCGCCGACTCGATCCGTGACGTCATCGCGTTCCCGAAGACGCAGAACGCCACCTGTCCGCTGACCGACGCCCCGACCGAGGTCTCCGAGCAGCAGCTGCGCGACCTGCACATTCGCGTCAGGCTGCCCGTCAAGGAATGATGGCGGCAGCGCGCGAGCCGGTCATCCTCGTTCACGGCCTGTGGATGACCGGGCTCGAGTTCGGGGTACTGCGTCAGCGCCTGCAGACGCGGCACGGCTTCGACGCGCACGTGTTCTCGTATCCGTCCATGCACGGCAACGTCGACGAGATCGTGGCGGAACTTGCCGAATTTGCGCATCAGCTGGCAGCGGGCGCCGGCCGCGTCCACTTCGTAGGCCACAGCCTCGGCGGCGCGATCGTCTATCGCGCGCTCGAGCAGGGTATGCGCGACCTGCCCGGCAATGCGGTGCTTCTCGGTTCACCGCTGAATGGCAGTCGCGCTGCGAACGGAGTGGGGCGGCTCAACATGCTGCGTCCACTGATCGGGCCGCATGCGCTGGCCGAACTGGCGCAACCCTGCGGTCGTTGCTGGCCTGGCGACTGCGGGCGCTCGCTCGGCGCCATCGCCGGGACGCGGCGTCTCGGCACCGGCCAGTTTTTTGCGCACTTCGATGATGACAATGACGGCACCGTCGCGGTGAGCGAGACCGTGATTCCCGGCCTCAACGACCACATCGTCCTGCCGCACAGTCACGTCGGGATGCTGTTCGCGAACGACGTCGCCGCGCAGGTGGGGCATTTCCTGCGGCATGGGCACTTTGCGCAGGAGACGGGGAAGCGAACCAGGGCGGACGGTGGGTGAGGGCGCCCGTTGCGGGTCTTCCCCGGGCGAGCGGAAAGGCAGACACGCGCTCCGGTTGCAAGCGGTTGATCCGGGACATTGCCCAGAGCTTGGAAAGGCAGACACGCGCTCTGGGCAATGCCCCGGATCAAACGCATGCAACGTCAAAGCGGTCACGTTGCATGACCGTCAGCCGATGAGTTGCAACCGACAATCTCCAAGTTCTTGATGCCCAAGGATGATCTGCTAATCTGCAAGTGGAACCGCAGAAGCAATGGTTCCTTCAGCGTCAGGCATGTCGGCTGGCACTCCCGTCATGCAATCAATTATTCAGGCCTACACCATGGAACCGACTGCTGCTCTCGGTGCGTCCGCTCAGATCGCGGTGGCCATAGCGGGTTTCGCCGGGGTTGTGGCCGCGTTTCGCAACGATTCCGTGCATGACTGGGGCCCAGTAGAAAGATTCTGGCTCCGGCTTCTGCTGATCAATTCAATACTGCCGCTCGCGCTCTGTATGATCGGTCTGTTCCTGCTGTCAGTCAGCGACGACATGCCATCGACTTGGCGTTGGTGCAGCGGAATCTCGACACTGCTCCTGATCCCCTACGCGGCAATGATTGTGAGAACGGTAGCGGGATTCGCGCCCGGTCAATTGGAGGCCGCGGGCGGCAACAGGTTCACGAGTTACGTCCTCATCATCCTCCTGACGATCGTGTGTCTGCTGCAAGTGTGGAACCTTGCGACGCTCGCTGCGTTCTGGCCGTTCTTCGGAGCGATCGTTGCGCAGCTGCTTGGGGCCATGTACCAATTCGTACGCTTGGTCCTGTCCCCGCGGCGGCCCGCGACCTGACTTCACCAGCGTCTGCCCGCCGAGATCGAACAGCTGCCAAACTGGACGGGTGCGCGATCAGTGATCGAGCGAGCAACCGCAGGGCGCGGCACCGACACGCACCGACTGGCTCAAGCGACTGGACTGGCTGGTCATTGGACCTGGACTTGTTGGACCAGCAGAAACTCGCACGCTCCCGCTCCCGAATCGGTGCGAGTCAGCGACGTGCGGATCGTCATGCCATCGTCGCGTGCGCCATCAACCAGCAGACCCGTCAGGTGGACCACCTGTCCCCCGAGGCGCAGCCGGGCGAGTTTCGAGGCGACGGCGGCATTGGCAGGAATTGCGTGCGTGTTGGCGCTGTGCTTGGTCACCTCACCCAACTCAATCGGCAGTGACTCAGTGACGGGCCGCCATGAATAGAATCGTGCGCCCTGCGATATCTTGAGCGCTTCCAACACCCGGTTGTCCGACATGGGACCCCAGCCGAGCGCGAGATCCAGCGGTGCCAGGTCCGAAATGGGATCGAAGCGATAATCTTCGCGGCTGAGGATTCGCGCCGTGATGTCGTAGGTTGCCCGTGGTGTGAGCGTCCAGCGCCCAAGCGCAATCACGGGCGCACCGTTCACATCTGCTTGCAGTGGTTCGTTCGGCGCGATGGCCCCATCGGCCGGATGAATTGCCCGATGTTCCCACTGTCCCCAAGCTTTCGACAGCACGGCGATGAATAGGGCAATCCACACGGCACGTCGCCAATTCATGGCGCCATGTTGGTGCAGGCGCCCATGGATTGGTGTGACTGTTCTCCCGTTTCGCGGCGGGTGAGCGACCAGGACTGCACCTCCGCCGCAAGCGGCGGGCCCTTGCGTTGATAGCAGAAGTGCCGCCCGGCCAGTAGTATCCGGGGCAACAAGGTCGACAGAAACCGCAACAGGCTGCCTGGGGAGTCCAAACCATGATGCGCGCATTCATCAAGTCGATCGCCGTATCGGCGTGGCTGTGCTCGATCGGCGGCGCGGCCGCGGCGCAGACGACGGTCGCCGGGGCGACGCTGTTCCAGAACGTCCGCATCTTCGACGGCACGGCCAAGTCCCTGTCGGCGCCGTCGAACGTGCTGGTGCGCGGCAACCGGATCGAACGCATTTCCAGCGCGCCGATTGCGCTCGACCCGACGGCCGGCGGCGCCGTGATCGACGGCGGTGGACGTACGCTCATGCCCGGCCTGATCGACATGCACTGGCACACATTGCTGGTGCGGCCCGGCTTCACGGAACTGCTGACCGTCGATTTGGGCTACCTGAACGTGCTCGGCGCCGCCGAGGCGAGCGCGACGCTCATGCGCGGATTCACGACAGTCCGGGACGTGGGTGGACCGGCGTTCGGACTCAAGCGCGCCATCGACGAAGGCGTCCTGCCCGGTCCGCGCATCTACCCTTCGGGCGCCATGATCACGGTCACCAGCGGCCACGGCGACTTCCGTCAGTCGTTCGAAGTGCCGCGGACGATTGGCGCGCCCACTTCGCGCGGCGAGCAGGTGGGTGCGGCGATGATCGCGGACGGCCCGGACGAAATGACGGTGCGCGTGCGCGAGCAACTGTTACAGGGTGCTTCGCAAATCAAGCTGTCAGCGGGCGGCGGCGTCGCATCGCCGAACAGTCCGATCGATGCGTTGACGTTCACCGATGCGGAACTGCGAGCCGCCGTCGAGGCTGCGGCGAACTGGGGCACCTACGTCACCGTGCACGCCTACACTTCGGCGGCTATCCAGCGCGCGATCGCCGCGGGCGTGCAGTGCATCGAGCACGGGCACCTGATGGACGACGCCACGGCCCGCATGATGGCGGAGAAGGGCGTGTGGCTGAGCATGCAGCCCCTCCCCGACGAACTGGCCGAAGCCTTCCCGCCAGGTTCGGAGGAGCGCGCCAAGGCGTTCGAAGTCTTCGCGGGCACTCCGAAGACCTACGCGCTCGCCAAGAAGTACGGCATCAAGACCGCTTTTGGCACCGACGTGCTCTTTTCGCCAGCGCTCGCCCGAAAGCAGGGCGCGCTGCTGGCCAAGATGGCGACGTGGTTCACCCCGGCCGAGGCCCTCGCACAGGCGACGGGCACGAACGCGCAGCTGCTGGCGCTGTCAGGCAAGCGCAATCCCTATCCTGGGAGGCTTGGCGTGGTCGAGGAAGGCGCGCTGGCGGACCTGCTGCTCGTCGACGGCAACCCGCTCGAGAACATCACGCTCGTCGCGGACCCGGCTCGCAACTTCATGGTGATCATGAAAGACGGGGTGGTCTACAAGAACACCCTGGCTGCGGCCCGCTGAACGGCGAGCTGCTCGCGGCGTCCTGCTGACGTGCGAGTGGTGAGGTTGGCTCCGACTAACCCCTAACCCCTTTTCAAGGCGTCCAGCCGCCGCCCAATGCGCGGTAGAGGTCTACGTAACCGACAACACGCGCGACTTGCGATTGCGCGAGTTCGATCTCCGCCGCGAACAGCTGGCGCTCGGCGTCGAGCACTTCGAGATAGCTCACGACACCGGCTTTGTAGCGCCTCTTCTGCAGGTCGAGCAACCGCAGGGCCGCATCGCGCCGGATGACCGTCTCGGCGATGATCCCGCGCGTCTTGTCGGTGACGACGAGCGCATCGGCGGTCTCGCGGTAGGCCTGCAGCACGCCTCGCCGGTACGCGAGTTCCGACTGCTTCAGCTGCGCCTGCGCCACTTCGACCGTGCCCGTGCCGTAGCCCGACTGGTAGATCGGCATGCTGACGAACGGTCCGACCGAGAACAGGTCCTGCGCCGGGTCCTTGCCGTCGAGCAGGCTGCCGAGTTCGGGGCTGATCAGGCCGAAGAAGGACGTGAGCCCGATCGACAGGTACGGGAAGCGGTTGGCCTCGGCGACGCCTACGTTTGCCGTCGCCGCATGCAGTTCGTTCTCGAGTTGGCGCAGGTCCGGCCGGCGGGCCAGCAACTGCGCCGGCAATCCAACAGGGATGTCCTCCGGGATGGCGAAGCCGAAAGGCTGGGGACTGCGCGCTACGGGGCCGGGCTCGCTGCCGAGCAGCAGGCGCAACAGGTTCTCGGTCTGCACGCGCGTGAGTTCGGCCTGCGGCAATTGCGACCGTGTGCCTGCCAGCTGCGACAACGCCTGCATCTCTTCCGTGGCAGAGGCGACGCCGTTGCGCTTCAGCGAACGGACCAGCTCCAGCGAAGCCGACTGGCTCGCGATCGTGCGCTCGATGATCGCGATCTCCTCGTCGATCTCTCGCAGCCGGAACCACGTCGTGGCGACGTCCGCGACCAGGGCGTTGACCACTCCATACTGGAAATCCTCCGTCGCCAGCAACTGCGCGCGGGCGGCCTCGTTCGCGCGGCGCAGGCGGCCGAACAGGTCGATTTCCCAGTTGAGCGTGAGGCCGAGCGAGTAGCTGCTGTCGTCCGGCGTTCCGGGCGCGGGCACGGTGTTGCCGCCGAGTGCGATGTTCGGGCCGAGGTAGCTGCGGGCCACCCGGGCGCGGCCCCGGAATTCCTCAACTCGCGCAGCCGCGATCTTGAGATCGAGGTTGTTGGCGAGCGCGGTCTCGATGACCGCGCGCAGCTGCGGATCGTTGAAAACCTCCGTCCAGGGCAGGTCCGCAAATGAGGTGGCATCCTGCGGGGACAACACGCCGCGGTACTCGACCGGCGTGGGCAGTTGCGGCCGCTCGTAGTCCGGGCCGATCGCGCAACCACCGATGGCGAGCGCCACGGCCACAGCGAGCACACGGGCTGGGCGCCTCATGCGGAAGCCGCTCCGGTCTCGGTCGTGACCGCAGGCGCTGCGGGCGGCTCGTCGCCTCCAAACCGTTCCGACAGCCCCTGGATAAGCACGTAGAAGGCGGGCACCGCGAGCGTCGTGAGAACCGTCGCGAAAATCATGCCGCCGAACACCGTGATGCCTACGGAAACCTTCGAGGCCGCGCCCGCCCCGCTGGCGAGGACCAGCGGCACAACGCCGAGGATGAACGCGAATGACGTCATGAGAATCGGCCGCAGGCGCAAGCGCGCCGCATCGAGCGCCGCTTCGAAGATCGGCATGCCCTGCTCGCGGTTCATCTTGGCGAACTCGACGATGAGGATCGCGTTCTTCGCCGACAGGCCCACCAGCGTGACCAAGCCGATCTGGCCGTAGACGTTGAACGGGATGCCGATCAGCTTCAGCGCGAAGAGCGCGCCCATCAGGCCGAACGGTGTGGCGAGCAGCACGGCGAACGGCACGGCCCAGCTCTCGTACAACGCCGCAAGGAACAGGAACACGACGACGATCGACAGGCCGAGCACGATGGTGGAGGAATTGCCCGCCTCGATCTCCTGCTTGCTCTGTCCAGACCACTCGATGCCATAGCCGTCGGGCAACGTCGCGGCAGCGACTTCCTCGATTGCGCGGATGGCATCGCCGGAACTCGCGCCCGGGGCCGGCGTGCCGCTGAACGCGGCCGTGCGATACAGGTTGTAGCGCTGCATGAAGCGCGCGCCGGATCCCCGCTGCCACGTCGTCAGCGTGTCGAGCGGCACCATGCCGCCATCCTTGTTGCGCACGAACAGCCGCGTGATGTCGGTGACTTCCTGGCGGAAATCCGATTCGGCCTGCATCGTCACCTTATAGTTGCGGCCGAAGCGGCTGAAGTCGTTCACCTGGTACCCGCCGAGGAACGTCTGCAGCGTGGCAAAGACGTCGCTCACCGGCACGCCGAGCTTCTTGGCTTTCTCGCGGTCGACGAACAGCTGGTAGTTCGGCGTGCTGGCGCTGAACGTGGTGCTGATGCGGCCGATCTCGGGGCGCTGCTGCGCCGCGGCGATGAATTCCTGCGCCACCTGCGCCAGTTCCTGCGGCGGCTGGTTCGACTTCGCCTGCAGCATCAACGAGAAGCCCGACACCGAGCCGAAGCCGGGCAGGGCCGGCGGATTGAACGGCATCAGCACCGCTTCGGGTATCCCCTGGCCGAGCGCGTAGAGCTGCATCAGGATCGACCGCACGCCGGTCTCGGGCGTGGTGCGTTCGCCCCAGGGCTTCAGCTTCACGATGACCAGCGCGCCGTTCGATGCCGCCGTGCCGGAGAGCAGGTCGTAACCGGACACGCCGACCACCGAGTCGACGCCCGGGATCGCGCGTG
The DNA here is from genome assembly GCA_026398785.1 of Pseudomonadota bacterium. Classification (GTDB taxonomy): domain Bacteria; phylum Pseudomonadota; class Gammaproteobacteria; order Steroidobacterales; family Steroidobacteraceae; genus RPQJ01. Next base: position 15,423 of record JAPLSF010000147.1, read on the forward strand.
CAAGCGGCTCCACGCGCGCCAGGATGGCGTCAGTGCGCTCCTGCGAGGCGGCGTCGGGCAGCAGCACCTGCATGAAGACGGCGCCCTTGTCCTCGTCCGGCACGAAACCCGTCGGCACCGCCCGGAACAGTCCCACGGTCACGAAGATGACGATGCCGAGTGTGAGCATGACCAGCAGCGTGCGCCGGGCGAGCACCGCCGCGGCGGCACCGTAGCGCGCATTGACGCGGTCGAACCCGGAGTTGAAGGCCTTGAAGAACCGGGCGAGCAGGCCGTTGCTCTCCTCGTGCGGCTTCATCAACAGGATGCAGAGTGTCGGCGTCAGCGTGATGGCGACGACGGCGGAGAACATCGTCGACACGGCGACCGTCACGGCGAACTGCTTGTAGAGCTGCCCGGTGACGCCAGGGATGAACCCCATCGGCACGAACACGGCTGCGAGGATCAGCGCGATGGCCATCACCGGCCCCTGCACTTCCTCCATCGCCTCGATCGTCGCTTCGCGCACGGCGAGGCCGCTGCGCATCTTGTGCTCGACGGCCTCGACCACGACGATCGCGTCGTCGACCACGATGCCGATCGCGAGCACCATGCCGAAAAGCGACAGCGTGTTGATCGTGAACCCGAGCACCTGGAAAGCCGCGAACGTCGCGATGAGCGACACCGGCACGGCGAGCATCGGAATCAGCGTAGTGCGCCAGTTCTGCAGGAAGAGGAACACGACGATCAGCACCAGGATCAGCGCCTCGACGAAGGTGTGGATGACTTCTTCGACCGACGCCTCGACGAACTCGGAGGTATCGTAGACGATCTTGTAGTCGAGGCCTTTCGGGAACTCGCCCGCGAGGCGGGTGATCTGCGCCTTTAGCAGGCCGGCCGTCTCCAGCGCGTTGGCGCCGGGAACCAGCGACACGGACACGAGCGCGGCGGGCTTGCCGTCGATGGTCGAGACGTTGCTGTAGCTGCGCGCGCCGAGTTCGACCCGGCCGATGTCCCTGATGCGGATGAACGACCCATCCGGCTTCGAGCCGACGATGATGTCGGCGAACTCATCGGCCTTGACCAGCCGGCCCTTCACGCGCAGCGAGTACTGGTAGCTCTGGCCCCGTGTCGCCGGCGGCTGGCCAACCTGTCCCGCCGGCACCTGGACGTTCTGCTCGCGAATCGCGCCCGCCACGTCGCTCGCGGTGATGCCGAGCGAGGCCATGCGGTCGGGCCGCAGCCAGATGCGCATGCCGAAGTCCGAGCCGAAGACCTTGACGTCGCCCACACCCTTGACGCGCTTCAGTTCGTCGACGATGTAGACGTAGCCGTAGTTGCTGATGAAGAGCGGGTCGTACGTGCCGTCCGGGGAGAAGATCGCGAAGTACAGCAGGGTGTCGGGCGACTGCTTGCGCACGGTGACGCCGGCGTTGATCACCTCCGACGGCAGTTGCGAGTTGGCCTGCGCTACCCGGTTCTGCACCTCAACGGCGGCCAGGTCGGGATCACGCTCGAGCTCGAACGTCACCGCAATCGACGCGCTGCCGTCGTCGCCGCTCACCGAGCTGATGTACAGCATGTCGGTGGCGCCGTTGATCTGCTGGTCGATCGGCGCGGCTACCGACTCCTCGACGACGTCCGAGCTGGCGCCGAGGTAGAAGCCGTTCACCTGCACCGTGGGCAGGGCAATGTTGGGGAATTCGCCGATCGGCAGGCCGATCAGCGACAGCGTGCCGATGAGCAGCAGGAACAATGAGATGACGATCGCGAAGACCGGGCGATCGATGAAAAAACGTGACATGCGGGACCGCTCAGTGCGCCGCGGCGGCCGGGGTAGCGGATTCCGCGTTCGGCGCTGCAGGGCGGTCGAAATCCTCGAGCGACACGGCGACGACTTTCAGTGGCGAGCCGGGCCGCGCCTTCTGCAGTCCCTCCACCACGACGCGAGCGCCGGATTCGATCCCGGAATTGATCACCTGCCGGTTGCCGAAGCGCGGACCCAGCGTGACCGGCCGCAGTTCGGCCTTGTCCTCCGCGCCGACCACGGTCAGGAAGTACTTGCCGAGTTGCTCCTGCACGGCACGATCCGGCACGACCAGCGCATTGACCGGCTGGCCGGTCGTCGCGCGCACACGCACGAACATGCCGGGAATCAGCCGGTGTTCCGGGTTCGGGAATTCGGCGCGAATCTTCAACGTGCCAGTCGTCGGGTCGAGTGCCCGGTCGCCGAAGTTGATCAGGCCCGTCAGCGGATAGTCGGAGCCGTCGCTCAGCATCAGCTTGACGATCCGCGCCGGGTCATCGGCCGGCGGGTCGGCCGAGCCATGACGCTTGGTGAACGCGAGCATTTCCGTTTCGCTGATCTGGAAATACACCCAGGCCGGGTCGTCACTGGAAATGGTGCCGAGCAGTGTCTGGCCGGCCGTGACGAGGTCGCCCGGGAAGATCTGGACCGCGCCGATGCGGCCGGTCAAGGGCGCGCGAATCTGCGCGTACTCGACGCCGAGTCGCGTCTGGTCGAGCGCTGCGCGGCTTGCCGTCACCTGCGCCTCGGCCTGGCGGGCCGCGGCCACGGCGTTGTCGTAGACCTGCCGTGCGATTGCTTCGTCGGCCAGCAATGGCCGATACCGTTCCACGTCCTGGCGGGAGCGGGAGAGGTTGGCTTCGGCCGACGCCACCTGTGCCTCTGCATTGGCCACTTGCGCGAGGAACTCGCGCGGGTCGACGGAGTACAGCAACTGGCCCTTGGTGACCATGGTGCCGTCGTCGAAGTGCTTCTTGAGCAGGATGCCCGAGACCATCGAACGGATGTCGACTTCCTGCGAGCCCTTCACTTCGCCGACCTTGTCGGCATACATCACCGTCGGGCTGGCCTCGACAGTGATCACCTTTACTTCGACCGCTGCCTGCGGCATCGCAGGAGGCGCCTTCCTGCCGCATCCGACGATTCCAGGACCGGCCGCCAAGGCCAGGCATGCCGCGAGGATGAGTCGCAGCCGTGTACGCGTATGTCCTGAACTCACCTGGAGGCCTCTGCGGTCGTTGCTTTTCTTGCCCGGATTTCGGCGCCCGCAGTCTAACTGTCTGCTGCGTCTGGCGTCAGTCGCCGTCGCGGAATTCGTCCAGATTGAACTGCTCAAAATGGGCACTCGGGACGGTCCGCGGCCTTGTAGCCGCCGCGGGGCACCCGGCGCCATGCTTGACCTGCGGCGTAGCGAATGCCTTATATGTGACCGGCACCCCCGCGGGGAACTGGGCACTCATGGTCGATCGCAGCCGCATCCGCGAGCGTCATCGCGAACTGTCTTACGTCACCGGCCGGTTCATGACCGAGCACCTGATCCGTGTCCACAAGCTGTTCGAGGGCGACCTGACCGCCGCGATCGTGTTGGCCACGGTCGCCCAGCACAACGTACAGCGATACTACGACGAGGTCGGGCGGGATGCGCCCGAGGGGTTCGATCCGCTGGTCACTGCCGGCGAGCACCTGCCGCACCTGCGGCCTTGCAATGCGCTCTCCGTGAGCGCCGCGACTGGAGTACCGCGCGAAACGGTGCGCCGCAAGGTCCGATGGCTGGTACAGAAGGGGTGGCTCAGCATCGGCGAGCGTGGTCGGTTGTCCGTCGTCAGCGGGATGTCAAAGGACTTTCAGGACTTCGACATCTAGACGACAGAGCTGTTGCTCGAGTGCATGCAGACGATCACGCGGGTGCTCGAGGTGCCTGCGGTCGCGAAGCGACGCGGCGATTGAGGTCGTGACGTCGGGTTTTCAGGCCCGATCTGCGCTGCGACGGCGGAAGCGCGCGCCTCAGCGTGGGTCGTCGAGCCGCTCTTTCAGGCGGTAGAGCACGTCCAGCGCGGCACGGGGACTAAGTGACTCGGGGTCGACGCCCTCGAGCATCCTGCGCAGCACAGACTCCGTTTCGTTCTCCGGCATCGACAGTGAGAGTTCCTGCTGCGGGGTCGGCGGCTTCGTCGCGTGTTCGCGTCGTTCCAGTTCCTGCAGGTACCGGCGGGCTTCGCCGATGACGGTCTTCGGCACGCCTGCCAGGCGCGCGACCTGCAGTCCGTAGCTCTGGTTGGCCGGGCCCTCCTTGACGGAGTGCAGGAAGACGAGCTGGTCGCCGTGCTCGGTCGCGTCGAGATGCACATTGGCACAGGCTGCAAGTTCTTCGGCGAGCGCAGTCAGCTCGAAGTAGTGCGTCGCAAACAGCGTGAACGCACCGATTTCGCGTCCGAGGTGCCGGGCGCACGCCCATGCCAGAGAGAGGCCGTCGAAGGTACTCGTGCCGCGGCCGATCTCGTCCATCAGCACGAGGCTGTCGCGAGTGGCGTTGTTGAGGATGTTCGCAGCCTCGGTCATCTCGACCATGAACGTCGAGCGCCCACCTGCGAGATCGTCGGCCGCGCCGATGCGTGTGAAGACGCGATCGACCGGCCCGATGCGAGCTGACTCCGCCGGCACGTAACTGCCGATGCCGGCGAGGATCACGATCAGCGCCGCCTGCCGCATGTACGTCGACTTTCCGCCCATGTTCGGGCCCGTGACGATGAGCATGCGGCGGCCGTCGCGCAGGTCGAGATCGTTCGGCACGAACGGGCCGTCGATGTGCTGCTCGACCACCAGGTGGCGGCCGCCCCGGATGTCTATGCGGGATTCAGCGCAGAGTTCCGGGCGCGCGAGCCGCAGCGTGATGGCACGCTCGGCGAGGTTGCCCAGCACGTCCAGTGCCGCGAGCGCGCCCGCGGTCGCCTGCAAGGCCGGCAACGTGTCGGTGAGCGTGTCGAGGAGTCCCTCGTAGAGTTCACGCTCGCGGGCTATCGCCCGGTCGCGTGCACCGAGCACCTTGTCCTCGAACGACTTCAGTTCGCTCGTGATGTAACGCTCGGCGTTCTTGACCGTCTGCCGCCGCACCCAGTCGGCGGGAACGCGATCGGCCTGGCTGCGGCTCACTTCGATGAAGTAACCCTGCACGCGGTTGTAGCCGAATCGCAGGTTCTGGAACCCGGTGCGCTCGCGTTCGCGGGTTTCGAGGTCGAGCAGCGCTTCGTCGCTGTGCTCGCTGATGCGGCGCAGTTCGTCGAGGTCCGCGTCGAAGCCGGTCGCGAAGACGCCGCCTTCGCGCTGTAGCGCAGGCGGAGTCTCGACCAACGCCTGCGCCAGGTGTTCATGGATTGCCGGATGCGTGCCGACGCCTGCGGCGAGCCGCTGCAGCAGCGGGGCGTCCAGTGTCGTGAGCAGCGACTGCAGTTCGGGCAGGCAACCCAGCGCCTCACGCATTTGTGACAAGTCGCGGGGGCGGGCGGACCGCAGTGCCACTCGCGCCAGGATGCGTTCCACGTCGCCGACCTTGCGTAACAGCGTGTGCAGCGACGAATGCGAACCGACGTCGATCAGGGTCTCGATCGCCTGCAGCCGGAGTGCCCGCGGATCGACGCCGCGCAGCGGGCGCTGGATCCAGCGGCGCAGTTCGCGTCCGCCCATCGCCGTGGCCGTGCGGTCGAGCACGTCGATCAAGGTGCTGTCGCTGCGGCCGGACAGGCTGCTGTCGAGTTCGAGGTTGCGGCGCGTCGCCGCATCGAGCAGCAGCGCGTCCTCGCGCAGTTCGGTGCGAATGCCACGCAGGTGGGGCAGGGCGGACTTCTGCGTCTCGCGCACGTAGTTGAGCAAGCAACCCGCGGCGCCGATCGCGAGCGCCTGTCCGGCGAGACCGAAACCCGCCAGGTCACGCGTGCCGAACTGTTCGCACAGTTGCCGCTCCGCGCTGCCGGCTTCGAAGTGCCACGGCGGGCGCTGCCGCACGCAGATGTCGGTGCGGCCCTGCAGCCGTTCCAGCGTGTTTTCGGGAACGAGCAGTTCTGCCGGGCGGAGTCGTTCCAGCTCTGCGGCGAGCGCTTCCTCGCCCGAGGCCTGCAGCGCATGGAAACGGCCGCTCGACAGTTCGAGCCAGGCGAGTCCAAAGCCGTCGGCGCCCGGCGCGATCGCCGCGAGCAAAGTGTCACGACGTTCTTCCAGCAACGAATCGTCGGTGACCGTGCCGGGCGTGACGACGCGCACTACCTGTCGTTCGACCGGGCCTTTCGATTTCGCCGGATCGCCGATCTGTTCGCAGATCGCGACCGACTCGCCCTTGCGGACAGCTCGCGCGAGGTAGTTGTCGAGAGTCTGGACCGGCACCCCGGCCATCGGGATCGGCTCGCCGCCGGAAGTGCCGCGGGCCGTCAGCGTGATATCGAGCAGCCGCGAGGCCTTGCGGGCGTCGTCGAAGAACAGCTCGTAGAAGTCCCCCATTCGATAGAACAAGAGCACGTCCGGGTACTGCGCCTTGATGCGCAGGTACTGGGTCATGACGGGGGTATTGGGCGGGGATTTGGGCTGTTCTGTCACGCCGCCGGATTCTAGCCTTTTGGCACGTCGGCCAGCGCACGGTCCGGGCGACCGGCGGCCAGCCAGCACGCTGCGTCGATCCAACCCGGATAGTTCAAACTATGATCGTCCCGGCCGGCCTGGCCCCGAGGATTCCGCATGCGCAAGACGATCGACTTCCTGCTCAACGAGTGGCTCGACGTGGCCTCGCTGGCGGAGCGCCCGCGGTACGGCGAACACAGCCGCGAAACTTTCGAGTCGGTGCTCGATACCTGCCAGCGCATCGCGGCTGAAAAGTTCGCGCCGTTCAATCGACTCGTCGACGTGCAGGAACCGCGACTCGAGAACGGTTTGGTAATCCTGCCGCAATGCGCCTACGACGCGGCGCGTGCTTACGTCGAATCCGGAATGCTCGCGGCAACGCAGGACTACGACGTCGGTGGCATGCAGCTGCCGTACGTGATCGAACTGGCCGCCAACGCCTTTTTCGCCAAGGCGGGTGTCGGGCTCGGCGGTGGTGGCATGCTCACGGTTGGCAACGCCAACCTGTTGATGGCGCACGGGACGCCGACGCAGAAGACGGCGTTTGCGCAGCAGGAAATCGACGGCAAGTGGTTCGGCACGATGTGTCTCTCGGAGCCACAGGCCGGTTCGAGTCTCTCCGATATCCTGACACGCGCGACTCCCGACGGCGACGATTTTACCCAGGACGAACTGGGTGCTCGTTACCGGCTCACCGGCAACAAGATGTGGATCAGCAATGGCGAGCACGATCTCGCCGAAAACATCGTGCACCTCGTGCTGGCCAAGATTCCCGCTGCGGATGGCGCGCTCGTCCCCGGTGTGCGGGGCATTTCGCTGTTCATCGTGCCGAAGCTGCTCGTGAATGCCGCAGGCGAACTTACTGGCGAACGCAACGACGTCGCACTCGCGGGCCTCAATCACAAGCTGGGTTACCGCGGACTGCCGAACACGCTGCTCAATTTCGGTGAAGGCGCGTTCCCGGTAGGCGGTCGTCCCGGCGCCGTCGGCTACCTCGTAGGCCTGCCCGGTGCCGGCCTCAAGTGCATGTTCCACATGATGAACGAGGCCCGCATCGGCGTCGGGCTCGGTGCCGTGGCTATCGGCTACGCGGGCTACGAGGCGAGCCTCGAGTACGCCCGCAATCGCAGGCAGGGGCGCCCGTCGACGCCGGCTGGCAAAGATCCCGGATCGCCGCCCGTAAGCATCATCGAGCACGCTGACGTCAAGCGGATGCTGCTCGCGCAGAAGTCGTACGTGGAAGGCGGGCTGGCGCTCGAACTCTATTGCGGTCGGCTGGTCGACGAAGCAAGGACGGGATCCGTCGAGAGCGTGCCGGCGATCAAGGCGCTGCTCGAGATCTTGACGCCGATCGCGAAGAGCTGGCCGAGCGAATGGTGCCTCGAAGCCAACAACCTCGCGATCCAGGTGCACGGCGGCTACGGCTATACGCGGGACTTTCCGGTCGAACAGTACTGGCGCGACAACCGTCTCAACATGATCCACGAGGGCACGCACGGCATCCAGGGCCTGGACCTGCTGGGGCGCAAGGTGCTGATGGACGATGGCCGGGCGCTCGGTCTGCTGGCGCAGCGCATCTGCCAGACCGTGAGCCAAGCGGGTGAGCACGCCGAATTGAAGAACGAATCCGCCGCGGTCTCCGGTGCACTGCAGCGGCTGCTGGACGCGACCCGCGCGGCGTGGAGCACGCACCAGTCCGATGAGGCACTGGCGAACGCGACGCCTTACCTGCAGGCGTTCGGCCACGTCGTCGTGGCGTGGCTCTGGCTCGACGTCGCGCGCACGGTGGTCGCAGCCACCGCGGGCAAGGACGATGGCTTCCTGCGCGGCAAGCTGCAGGCGGCGCGCTATTTTTTCGCTTTCGAGCTGCCCAAGATCGACGCGTGGCTGGCCGTGGTGGCGGCTCGCAATCCGACGTGCCGCGACATGCAGGACGCCTGGTTCGAGAGCTGAGCGGCTCCCGGCGGAGCTGCATTTCGGTTAACTGCTATCCGCGGTGTCGCTCGAAGCTAAGCCGCGGCTCTCTGGTGGGGTTAGAATCACGGGCTGAAAACCCGACGCCGTCCGGGCCCCGCAGGGGTTCGGCCGTGCGTTTTCATGAACAAGACCACCTGGAGCGATTCAACGATGAAACTCGTCAA
>JAPLSF010000307.1 GCA_026398785.1 Pseudomonadota bacterium
GATGCCGCCGACGCCGTTCTCGTCGCCGGGATACCAGTTCTGGACCGTCGAATACTTGATGTTCGCGTCCTTGAGCGCGACGAGCTCCACCACGGCGGCGTGCAGCTGGTTCTCGTCGCGCATCGGCGCGGTGCAGCCTTCAAGGTAGCTCACGTGGCTGCCTTCGTCGGCAATGATCAGCGTGCGCTCGAACTGGCCGGTGTTGGCGGCGTTGATGCGGAAGTACGTCGATAATTCCATCGGGCAGCGCACGCCTTTCGGCACGTAAACGAACGAGCCGTCCGAGAACACCGCGGAGTTGAGCGTGGCGAAGTAGTTGTCCGTATAGGGAACGACGCTGCCGAGGTATTGCTCGATCAGCTCGGGGTGGTTCTGCACCGCGTCCGAGAACGAACAGAAGATCACGCCCGCCTTGGAGAGCTTGTCCTTGAACGTCGTCGCGACTGAGACGCTGTCGAACACCGCGTCGACGGCGACACCGGCGAGACGCGCCCGTTCGTGCAGCGGCACGCCGAGTTTTTCGTACGTGGCTAGCAGCTTGGGATCGACCTCGTCGAGGCTCTTCGGACCGTCGGTCTTCGCCCTGGGAGCTGAGTAATACGAGATCGACTGGTAATCGATGGGCGCGATGCGCAGGTGCGCCCAGTCCGGGTTCGCCATCGTGTGCCAGTGCCGCAGCGACCGCAGGCGCCAGTCGAGCATGAACTGTGGTTCACGCTTGATCTTCGAGATGACGCGGACCACGTCCTCGTCGAGGCCGGGCGGCAGCGTGTCGGATTCGACGTCGGTGACGAAGCCGTGCTGGTACTTCTGCGCGACGAGTGCGTCGAGGTCGGTCGGTGTGCTGGCCATCGTTGAATTCCTCAGAGCCGGCCGGGACCGCGCGTCGTGGCGGGTATGCGGACCGCGGCGGACAGGGCGGGGCGCCAGACGGCGACGGCTTCCTGTCCCGACAGTTGCGCGAGCGATATGTCATCGAGCGAACGACGAATGGCGCCGTTGATGCGCTGCCACGCGTTGCCGGTGCTGCACGACAGTTCGAGGTCGCAGGCGCTGTGGTTGCCGCTGCACTCGGTGATTGCGACGGGGCCTTCGATTGCATCGATGATGGCGGCCGCGCTGATCGCCGCAGCCGGACGGGCGAGCTGATAGCCGCCCCGCGAGCCGCGCGTGGAGGTGAGCAGGCCGGCCCGATGGAAGCTCTTCAGGAGTTTGCTGACCGTGGGCAGGCCCAGTCGCGTGCGCTCGGCCACCTCGGTCGCCGTCAGGCGACGGTCCGGGGCGGTGGCGAGGCAGGCCAGGACGATCGTGCCGTAATCGGTGAGTTTGCTGATGCGTAGCATGGCGCGTTTTCCAATTGGGACGATTTTAGTCCTATACGCTCCCCGCGCCAACCCCAGGGGAGTCCGGGACGGGGGAAACCGGCCAATCTGCTAGAATCCCGCGCTCTCTTGGGCCGTGGCGACCATCAGCAACGGTGCGAGAGCAGGGAACTCGAACGGGCCGGCGCGGTCCGTTGCCATTAAGCGACCGAACTACCAACTCGTGAATAACCAATCCGGACCTGCCGCAGCCTCCGCTCCGGCGGTCCAATCGCCGTCGATTGCCGTCCTGCGCGACGTCCATTTTGACGTGGACTCGGGCAAGACCGTCTTCAGTGGACTCGACATCGAGATCCGCCGTGGTGCCATCACGGCCATCATGGGGCCTAGCGGCACGGGCAAGACCACCCTGTTGAAGCTCATCACCGGTCAGGTTTGTGCCGACCACGGCCAGGTGGTCGTGGATGGCCTCGACGTGGCCAGGCTTAATCGCAAGCAGATGTATGCCATGCGCCGGCGGATGGGAATGCTGTTCCAGAACGGAGCGCTGCTCACGGATCTCGACGTGTTCGAGAACGTCGCGTTTCCGCTGCGCGAACACACCCGGCTGCCCGAGCGCCTGATCCGCACCATCGTGCTGACGAAGCTGCACGCTGTCGGTCTGCGTGGAGCCGCCGAGTTGTTCCCGCAACAGCTTTCCGGTGGCATGGGGCGTCGCGTCGCGCTCGCACGCGCCATCGTCATGGATCCCGAGATACTCATTTACGACGAGCCGTTCGCCGGTCTCGATCCCATTTCGATGGGCGTGGTGCTGCGGCTCATTCGCTCGCTCAACAGCGCGCTCGGCATCACCAGCATCGTGGTGACGCACGACGTGCGCGAGATATCACAGATCGCCGACTCGAGCTTCATTCTTGCGGAAGGCAAGGTCGTGGCGAGCGGCACGACGGCCGAACTGCGCGACCATCCGTCGCCGATCGTGCACCAGTTCGTCGATGGACTCGCGGACGGTCCGGTGCCGTTCCACTATCCGGCCCCCGAGTACCACGCGCAGTTGCTGGGCGGGAAGGTCTTCGCATGATTACCATCCTGCGCGAGTTCGTGCAGAGCTTCCTGACGTTCCTGGAGCGTGTCGGACTCCTCGTGCGTTTCGCGCTCCGGCTGGCCGTGATCCTGCCGTCGGGTCTGCTACGCCCCAGGCCGATCATCGAACAGGTATACAACACGGGCGCGATGTCGCTGGTCATCATCATGACCTGTGGCCTCTTCATCGGCATGGTGCTTGGCCTGCAGGGCTATGACCTGCTGACACGCTTCGGCTCCGAGGAATACCTCGGCACCGCGACCGCAATCAGCCTGCTGCGGGAACTGGGCCCCGTTGTCACTGCACTCCTGTTCGCCGGGCGTGCGGGCACCGCGCTCGCGGCTGAACTGGGCCTGATGCGCGCCACCGACCAGATCGCCGCGATGGAGATCATGGCCGTCGATCCAATGCGTCGCGTCGTCCTGCCGCGCTTCCTCGGCGGCGTCATCGCGATGCCGCTGCTGGTCTCGATCTTCATCGTGGTCGCCCTGTTCGGCGCGCAGCTCGTCGGCGTGGAGTTCTTCGGCGTCGACTCCGGCAGCTACTGGTCGCAGATGCGCAGTGCCGTGGAGCTCAGCGATATCCGCGAAGGCCTGGTCAAGGGCCTGGTGTTCGGCGTGGCCTGCAGCCTGATCGCGGTCTACGAAGGGTATAATGCGATGCCCACGGCCGAGGGCGTCGGGCGTGCAACGACACGAACGGTGGTCATCTCCGCGGTCGTCACGCTCATTCTCGATTACATACTCACGGCCTCAATGCTGTAGGACGAACCATGCGTTCAACGCGCACGATCGACATTTCCACCGGGCTGTTCGTATTGCTCGGTTTCGCCGCGATCCTGTTCATGGTCACGCAGATCACGAACCGCGGCTACTCGCTGAAGAGCGACTCGTACCGGCTCACGGCATCGTTCGAGAACATCGGCGGCCTGAAGACGGGCGCGCCGGTCTCGATGGCTGGCGTGACGATCGGCCGGGTCGAAGACATCCAGTACGACATGAAGCTGTACAAGGCGATCGTGACGATGCGGATCAGTGACAAGTACCGCGCCATCCCGAACGACAGCGACGCCAGCATCTACACCGCCGGTCTGCTCGGTGGGCAGTACATAGGCTTGACGCCCGGCGGATCGGACGTGCCTTACAAGGACGGCGAGCAGGTCATCATGGCGAACGACGCCATCGTGCTCGAAAGCCTGATCAGCAAGTACCTCTTCAATTCGGCGGCGACGAAGCCGGGTGCGTCGACGCCCGCACCGGCTCCCGCCGCGCAGGAGTGATTCCAGACATGACAGCGATGCCCAGCAACACTGCCTGGTCGAAGATGATCCTCGTCGCGCTGCTCGGGCTCGCGCCGTTGGCTCTGGCGGCGCAGACCGCGCCCGCCGCCCAGCCGGCCGTTGCGGTGCCGGGACCGGGTCCGCAGGAGCTGATGCAGAAGGTCTCGCAGGACCTGCTGCATGAGCTCGACTCGAACCGGGCTGCGATTACCAAGGATCCGACGAAGCTGCGCGGGCTTGCCGACAAGTACCTGCTGCCGCACTTCGACGTCGACTACGCGGCGCGCCTGGTGCTGGGCAAGCATTGGCGCACAGCGACCGACGCGCAGAAGAAGCGCTTCATCGATGCGTTCTACCAGTCGCTCATGCGCAACTACGGCGACGCG
>JAPLSF010000228.1 GCA_026398785.1 Pseudomonadota bacterium
CTCAGCTCCGTTGCAACGGGCCGTGTGCGCCAGCATGGCCGGCCCATACGCGTAATCACCGCGCTGCAGGCTCACGGTTGGATGGCCGGCGTAGGTCACGTCGAGCTGGCCGGAGACGAGCACCATGCGTTCGGCCGACGTATGCGAGTGCGCCAGAATCGTGTAGCCCGACGGCACACGCAGGAACACGTCGGCGCCCGGCTCGGCCGGATTGCCGCGCAGCACCGAGATCTTGCAGCCGGACGGGAAGATGGCCGGGCAATCGCCCCATTGCAGGTCGCTGGCGGCCTCGGAGAAGGCCAACGGGCGGTCCAGCCCAGAAGCAAGCGGAGTTTCGGCGTGCAGGGCGCCTATGGCACCCAGAAGAGCGAACAGGATGGCGGGAAGGGTAAGGTTGTGCATGGGTCGGGTCATGGTCGTATTCCTTGGGTCGGCAGAATGGTGGGCGGAGGTTGGCAGACGGCACCCACCGAAGCTTGCAGAGGGCATGGAGATTTCATGGAGGTTTCTGGCCAGGTTTCCGGCCAGGTTTCTGGGCGATCGCCGCGGCCGGCGGTATCCTCGGGCCCATGCTCTACCGGTTCGACAGCTTCGAGCTCGACACGGCCAAGGCCGAACTGCGCGCCGACGGCGCACTTCACCCGGTCGAACCGCAGGTCTTCGCCCTGCTCACCCTGCTGGTCGAAAACCGCGAGCGCCTGGTCTCGCGGGACGAGATCCTCGACAGGGTCTGGGACGGGCGCGTCGTGTCCGATGCCGCGCTCGCGAGCCGCATCAAGTCGGCACGACAGGCGCTCGGTGACGACGGCCAGTCACAGCGGTTCATCCGGACGATTCACGGCCAGGGCTTCCGCTTCGTCGCCGAGGTGAAAGTCGCGCGAGCGGTGCAGCTCACCGACCCTCCGCCCGTGGAACTGCCCGCTGGACAGCAGGCGGAACAGCCCACGCGTCCGTCGATCGCCGTGCTGCCGTTTCGCCTCATCGGCGACGCCGGGCGATACGCAGCGATTGCCGATGCGCTACCCCACGAACTGATCGCGGAGCTGTCGCGACTGCGCTGGCTGTTCGTCACGGCACGCGGCTCGTCGTTTCGCCTGCGAGCTGAAGACGCAGACATGCGGGAAGTCGGTCGCGTACTCGGGGTGCGGTATTGCCTTACGGGCACGGTGGACGTCGCGGGCGCGAATCTCGTCGTCACCGTCGAACTCGTCGACACGCGCAGTGGCGGCGTCGTCTGGGCAGACCGGTTTGCCGGCTCGGTCGACGACGTGCACGCGATTCGCGAGGACATCCGCTCAGCCACCGCGCTGTTCAAGCAGGCCGTCGCGAAAGACCCGGGTTTCGCACGCGCGCACGCAGGGTTGTCGTTCGTGCACTTCCAGACTGCGTTCATGCGGCACACGGACGACATCGCTGGCGAATCCGACCTCGCCCGTCGCTTCGCGCAGCGTGGGCTGGAACTCGACCCGCTCGATCCGTTGGTGAATTTTACGATGGGCCGCACTTTCTGGCTCTCGGGCGACCTCGAAGGCGGACTGGCCTGGCTCGAGCGCGCCACCGCGATCAGCCCGAACTACGCGCAGGGTATCTATGCGCAGGCCTGGACCGAAACGCTCGCGGGTCGTGGCCTGCAGGGCCGCGCACACGTCGATCTCTCGATGCGGCTGAGCCCGCTCGATCCGCTGTATTACGCGATGCTGGGCACCCGAGCCTTCACCCACATGGTCGTTGGCGAAGACCTCGCCGCAGCCGAGTGGGCCGAACGGGCCGCACGCTCGCCGGGCGCCCACGTGCTGATCGCGATGATCGCATCCGCCACGCAAGCCATGATTGGCGACGATGCGAAGGCC
>JAPLSF010000389.1 GCA_026398785.1 Pseudomonadota bacterium
CTCGATTGAAATGTTGTCCGGCGACCTGACGAAGGCCATGCGGCCATCGCGCGGCGGACGGTTGATCGTTACTCCGTGCTCCATGAGACGACGGCACGTCGCGTAGACGTCGTCGACTTCGTACGCGAGATGGCCGAAGGCGCGACCGCTGCCGTACTCCTCGCGCTCCCAGTTGTAGGTGAGCTCGACCTGCGCGTCGTCGTCCCCGGGCGCGGCCAGGAAAACCAGCGTAAACCGGCCCTTGGGATACTCCGTGCGGCGCAGTTCGCGCAGTCCGAGCGCATCACAATAGAACTTGAGCGAGGCGTCGATGTCGGTGACGCGAACCATCGTGTGCAGGTACTTCATGCGCGGATGTTACCGCGGGCGTCACGGTCCGGGCAGCGGCACTTGCAGTAGTCCGCGTTCCGACGCAGGCTCTCACACCATGCAAAAGAACGTCGCGTCGACCCTGCGGAGACTGCTCGTGCCAGCCCTTGTCGCACTGGCCGGCGCAGCCGGGTGTGCGTCGACCGCCCGGACGCCCGAGGCCCCCGTTGCGCCGCCGGCCGCGGCAGAAGATTCGCCGGCCGACCCACGCACCCTCGGCTCCGCCGAAGCACAGGTGATGATCATCGAGTTCACGGACTTGCAGTGCCCGTACTGCGCGCGGTTCGCCCGCGACACCTGGCCGCTGCTGCGCGAACGCTACGTGGATACGGGCAAGGTCCGGTTCGCCACGCGCGACCTGCCGCTGCCGATGCACGAGTTCGCCCTGCCCGCCGCCGTGGCCGCGCGCTGTGCAGGGCAGCAGGGCAAGTTCTGGGAGTACCGCGAGGCGCTGTTCCGCGACCAGTCGCTCCTGGGCCAGGGACGCTACGCGGAGTTGGCGGGCGAGTTCCGACTGGACACCACCCGCTTCGAGAGCTGCCGCGCCGACCCCGCCGTGTTGGCAGCCGTGCGTGCCGATGCGGCACTGGCGGCCTCGAGCGGCATCGCGTCGACGCCGTCGTTCGTGATCGGCCGCGTCGTCAACGGCGAGTTCGAAGGCGAATTGATGTCCGGAGCCAAGCCCTTCGAGGTGTTCCAGCAGCGACTCGACTCACTGCTGCAACAGCCGCAGAAATAACCCGCTCGCCGCGGCCGCCAGCAGCACGGGCCCGAGCGGCCAGCGCGCCCGCTCGAGCAGGAACCACGCCGCGAGCGCGATCAGCACGGCATTCCAGTCCGGCGCGGACCGCCACCCGTCCGGGAACAGCACCACCTGTGCGAGCAGCAACACCAGTGTTGCAATGACGCCGACGACCGCCGCGGTGATCGCACCGAGCGCGCCTTCGATGCGCGCGTTGCGCGTGAGTCGCTCGACGTAGGGCGCCCCGAGCAGGATGAACAGGAAGGATGGCAGGAACGTCGCCCACGTCGCGAGCGCGCCTGCGAGCAGTGCTGAGCCGAACGGCGACAACGGTCCGGGCTGGTTCCAGCCGGCCATGAACCCCATGAACTGCAGCACGATGATCAACGGGCCCGGCGTGGTTTCCGCCAGCGCCAGTCCCGCGACGGACTGGTCCGCCGTCACCCAGGCGAGATTGTCGACCAGCTGGTTCGTGACGTAGCCGAGCACGGCGTATGCGCCACCAAAGGTGACCAGCGCAGCCTTCGTGAAGAACAGGTAGATGGCCGCCCACAGCGAGCCGCCGCCGAGCGTGGCCACTACGACGAGCAGCGGCAGCAGCCAGAGCGCGAGACCGACGACAGCCACCTTGGCGGTCTGTGTGCCGCGCGCAGGGGTCGCGCTGGCAACGGCTCCCTCGTTCGACGCTACGTGACTTGCGAGATACGCGCCCACCGCCGCCGCCACCAGTAGTACGATCGGAAACGGCACGCGCGCGACTTCGAGCGCCACGAATGACGCAGCCGCAAGGACCACATGCAGCGATGATTTCAATGCGCGGCGCGCGATGCGCACCAGCGCCTGCAGCACCAACGCGACGACGGCGGCCTTCAATCCGTACAGCAGCGCCGAAACCCAGGACAACGACCCATGCGCCACGTAGACATACGAGAGCGCGAACAACAGCACCACGGCCGGGAGAATGAAGCCCAGCCCCGCAACGAGCCCGCCGCGGATGCCGTGCATTTTCCAGCCGAGGAAGATCGCGAGCTGCAGCGCTTCGGGACCCGGCAGCAACATGCAGAAGTTCAGCGCGCGCGTGAATTCGCGGTCGTCGAGCCAGTGGCGACGCTCGACGACCTCACGGTGCAGGATGGCAATCTGGCCGGCGGGGCCGCCGAAGGAAACGAATCCCAGTTTCGCCCAGAAGCGGGCAGCTTCGGCGAACGACGGCGGGTGCGGGCGGGAGGAGGACGAGACCATGAGCGCCAGTATCGCGGAACGGCGCAGCAAATTGGGGACGCTCACCTATTTCCAAGAATACGTGAGCGTCCCCAATTTCGTCAGAACATCTCGGACGCGCCAGGCTCCGCAGTCTTCCGGTTCGCCTCGCGCGATGCGATGAAATCGCCCGTGATCATTTCATCGTAGGCCTGGCCCGGGCCGACCATCGGGTACACGCCCGCTTCCGTATCGATGATCACTTCGAGGAAGGCCGGGCCCTTGAACTCGATGAATTCCTTAACGACGCGCGGCACGTCGGCCTTGCGATCGAGCCGCACGGCGAACTCGTAGCCGTCGGCCTGCGCGGCCTTGACGAAGTCCTTCTTGTACAGCGACTTGTCGCTGGCCGACAGGCGGCCCTTGAAAAAGAGCTTCTGCCACTGCTTGACCATGCCGTCGCCGAAGTTGTTGAGCACGACGACCTTGATCGGCAGGTCGTAGGTGGTGACGGTCTCGAGTTCGCCGAGGTTCATGCGGATGCTGGCATCGCCGTCGATGTCGATCACGAGCTTGTCGCGACGGGCGAACTGCGCGCCGATCGCCGCGGGCAGGCCGAACCCCATCGTGCCCATGCTGCCCGAGGTGAGCCACAGGCGCGGCTCGCGGAAATCGAAGTACTGCGCCGCCCACATCTGGTGCTGGCCGACGCCGGTCGCAATCACGGCTTCGCCGCGCGTGAGACGGTTGATTTCCTCGATCACGTAGTACGGCTGGATCAGCTCGCTGTCGCGGTCGTAATTCATCGCGTGACGGCGCTTCAGCTCGGCGACGTGCGCATGCCAGGGCGACCAGTCGCGCTTGAAGCCCGCACTCTTGCCCTGCAGGCGCAGCTTTGCGAGCGCCGGCCGCAGCAGTCCCACGTGACTCCACTGCACGCGCTTGACCTTGTTGATCTCCGAAGCGTCGACGTCCATGTGCGCGATGCGCTTCGCGTTGCGCGCGAACCTGGCCGGCACGCCCGCGACGCGATCGTCGAAGCGGGCGCCGAGGCAGAGCAGGAAGTCGCAGTCGTCGACGGCATAGTTGGCGAACGCCGTGCCGTGCATGCCGAGCATGTGCAGCGAGAGCGGCTCGGTGGTGTCGTAGGTGCCAATGCCCATCAGCGTGGTAACGACGGGTATGCCGAATTCGTGCGCGAAGGCACGCAACTCATCCGCCGACTCGCTGTGGATGACGCCGCCGCCGGCGTAGATCAGCGGACGTTCGGCTTCGCCGAGCATCTGGAAGAATTTCGCCGCGTGATCGTCTTCGAGCGTGCGGGCGCGCAGCGCCTGCATGCGCGCGTGGTAGCCGCGCACCGGCAGCAGGCCGCTGCCCTGGTAGTTGCCCTGCCAGTTCTGGACGTCCTTCGGGATGTCGATCACGACCGGACCCGGACGGCCCGAGCGCGCGATCTCGAACGCGGTGCGCACTGTGGCTTCGAGCTTGGCCGGATCCGTGACGAGGAAGCAGTGCTTCGCGACGGCGCCCATGATGTTGGAGACGGGCGCCTCCTGGAACGCATCGGTGCCGATGGCGGAGGTGCCGACCTGGCCGCAGATGACGACGATCGGGATTGAATCCGCGGCGCAGTCGCGCACCGGCGTGACAGTGTTGGTGGCGCCAGGCCCCGACGTCACGACACAGACGCCCACCTTGCCGCTCGCCCGCGCGTAACCGGCCGCCATGAAACCCGCGCCCTGCTCGTTCGCGGGGACGATCAGCGGCATCGGGTGCGCGCCCGCGGCGAGCTTCGATTGCTGGTCGTTGTGACGGAAGATCGCGTCGTACGTCGGCAGGATCGCGCCGCCGCTGTACCCGAAAATGGTGTCGACGCCTTCGTCCGCCAGCACCTGCACGATGATCTCCGCCCCGCTCATGGACTGGCCGGCCCGCGGGTGCGCGGACGAAGTGGTCGGCAGAGGACTGGCGGCAATGCTGGTCACGGGCGCGCTCGTTGCAACGGTGTGGAACGGTTATGTTGCGATGCAAACGAGACTAACAGCCGCCGCGGCCGCGCGTCCATCTAGGCGGCTCCCATCCGATCCCCTATTCTGGGGTCCGGGACCCGGTCGCTCGGCTGCCGGATTTCGCAATAGAATCATAGAGATACCGTTTCCTGGAGTCCGCCGTGTCAAGCCAGCGCCACATCATCGCCATCACCCTGCAGAACGAATCCGGCGCGCTGACCCGCGTGGCAGGCCTGTTCTCGACTCGCGGCTACAACATCGAATCGCTGAACGTGGCGGCGACGGACGATCCCACGGTCTCCCGCCTGACGCTGGTGACGACCGGCAACGACGCCGTCATCCACCAGATCACGCAGCAGTCGCTGAAGCTGGTGGACGTGGTCGACGTCGAGGACGTCACGCGCGAGGAGCACTTCGAGCGCGAGTTGCTGCTGATCAAGGTCAAGGCCAAGACGACACAGGTGGGCTCGCTGTGGTCGGCCACCCAGCGCGCAGGCGGCCGCGTGCTCTGGGACGCTGCCGACAGCTTCACCATCGAACTCACCAGCAGCGAGGCCGACATCAACCGCTTCATGGCGGAAGTTGCGAACTTCGGTGAAGTGCTCGAAGTGGTGCGCAGCGGCGCGCTCGCGATCCAGAAGGGACGGCACATCCTGGAGTCGTAGCCGCTAAGCTAACGGCATCGCGCTGCCCTTGCGGCGATCGTCCGGTTGAGGTTGCACAGGAATGGCTGATGTCTTCGTTTCGTATGCCCGCAGCGACAAAGCGCGCGTGGCGCCGCTGGTGGCCGCGATCCAGGCGCAGGGCTGGTCGGTGTGGTGGGATCCGGAGATCGACGCCGGGCAGCAGTTCGACGACCAGATCGAAGTCGAACTGAAGTCGGCCAAAGCCGTACTGGTGGTCTGGAAACTGGACGGTTGGGGTGAAAACCCTGCGAGCGCTCCATTCCAGTCGCTGCTGCGGTCGCTCAGCGCAATGATCGCCCGCCAGGGTGCGCCTGCGGCAGGAGACACCGGAGCGAAACCGGAGCCGTCCACCGCGCCGCCGCGTCTGGCGATCTGCGTCCTGCCGTTCGCCAACATGAGCGGCGATCCGGAACAGGAGTACTTCAGCGACGGCATCAGCGAGGACGTCATTACCGACCTGAGCAAGGTTTCGGCACTCGCAGTCGCGTCCCGCAACAGTGCCTTCATGTACAAGGGCAAGCAGGTCGATGTGCCGAAAGTGGCCCGTGAACTGAAGGTCAGCCACGTGCTCGAAGGCAGCGTGCGCAAGGCGGGGGGCCGAGTCCGCATTACCGCCCAGCTGGTCGACGGATTGACCAACGACAGCGTCTGGGCGGAGCGCTACGACCGCGACCTGAACGACATCTTCACGCTGCAGGACGAGATCTCGCAGGCCATCGTCAAGGCGCTGAAGCTGAAGCTGCTGCCGGAAGAGAAAAAGGCCATCGAACAGCGCGGCACCGACAACGTCGAGGCCTACAACCTCTATCTCATGGCACGGCAGACATACATCACCGGCAATTCCGCCGACGATCGCGCAGCCTCCGCGATCATCCGTCTCTGCTCCCGGGCCACGGAGAACGATCCCAACTATGCGCGCGCCTGGGCGCTCATGGCGCTTGGACAGACGCAGTTTCGTGACCTGCGCGGGGGACAGGCTGATGATGGCTTGGCAGCAGCGGAGCGGGCACTCGCACTCGACGGCAACCTGGCCGAGGCCCACGCGATCAAGGCCGCGATCCTGGCTGAAGGCGGCCGTTACGACGAGGGGGCCGCCGAAATCGCGATTGCCCTGCGTCTCGACCCCGAATCCTACGAGGTCAACCGGTCAGCCGGGTACTTCAGCTTCAGGCGACAGCAGTTGCCGGACGCCATTCGTTTTTTCGAGAAGGCCATGGCGCTCGTCGAGACGGACGTCAATTCGGCTTGCATGTTGCTCACCTGTTACACGGCCACCGGCAACTCGCAGAGCACCCGGCGTGCGGCGCAACTCGCGCTCTCGCGTACTGAAGCCGCGCTCGCGCATGACGCCAACAACGGCACAGTTACGGGTTACAGCGCTTATGCCCTCGCGGCGCTCGGGGAGTCTGAACGGGCCAAGCAGCGCATGGGACGCGCCCTGCTGATCGATCCCGACAACCTGAACATGCGGTACAACTTTGCATGCGCCCTCAGTGTGCACCTGAAAGAGACGCAGGCCGCGCTCGACATGCTGGAGCCGGTGCTGGCGAAGTTCGCCCGCGGCTTCCTGCACCACGCCAAGGTCGATCCGGATCTCGATCCCCTGCGCGAGGATCCGCGCTTCAAGGCAATGGTGGCAGCGGCGGAAGCCCGCAACGCGACGGCGGGTGACGGCAACACCGTGCCTGCGGCGCATTAGCGGGCACACGCTTGGGCAAGCATCGACTGGAGGCGTTCAGTGACGGGGTGCTCGCCATCCTGATCACGATATTGGTCCTGGAACTCAAGGTGCCGCACG
>JAPLSF010000311.1 GCA_026398785.1 Pseudomonadota bacterium
GGAAATCGTCGCCGGTTTCCACGTCGAGTACTCAGGTATCGCGTTCGCGCTGTTCTTCCTCGCCGAATACGCCAACATGCTCCTGATCTCGGCGCTGTCGGCCACGTTCTTCCTTGGCGGCTGGCTGTCGCCGGTCGAAGGCTACCCGGTGCTCGGCGACATCACGTTGCTCGCGGCGCCCGGTCTGCACTGGTTCATCCTCAAGACCTGTTTCTTCCTGTTCTGCTTCCTGTGGTTCCGCGCGACGTTCCCGCGGTACCGCTACGACCAGATCATGCGGCTCGGGTGGAAGGTGTTCATTCCCGTCACGCTGGTCTGGCTGTGCGCCGAGGCGGCGATGTGGATCTACAAGATCGGTCCGTGGGCCGCGTGAGGTAGCGAGGGCGTGCGCAGCTTCATCAAGACATTTTTCCTCTGGGAACTGCTGCAGGGACTGCGGGTGACGTTGCGCGCGTTCTTCGCGCCGAAGTTCACCATCCAGTACCCGGAGGAGAAGACGCCGCAGTCGCCGCGCTATCGCGGCCTGCATGCGCTGCGCCGTTACGCCAATGGCCAGGAGCGCTGCATCGCCTGCAAGCTCTGCGAGGCAGTCTGCCCGGCGCTCGCCATTACGATCGAGTCCGACGTCAGCGCCGACGGCACGCGCCGCACCACGCGCTACGACATCGACCTGTTCAAGTGCATCTACTGCGGCTTCTGCGAGGAAGCCTGCCCGGTCGATGCGATCGTGGAGACCCGCATCCACGAGTACCACATGGAAAACCGCGGCGAAAACATCATGACCAAGGACAAGCTGCTCGCAATGGGCGAGCGCTACGAAGCCATGATCGCGGCCGACAAGGCCGCCGACGCACGCTACCGCTGACCGAGGCGACACCGAATGATCGTCAACGTCCTCTTCTACGTCTTCGGCACGATCCTCGTGCTGACAGCGCTCGGCGTCATCACGGCGCGCAACCCTGTGCACTGCGCGCTGTTCCTGGTCGCGGCCTTCTTGAACAGTGCCGTGATCTGGCTGCTGCTGCAGGCCGAGTTCCTCGCGCTCACGCTGATCGTGGTCTACGTCGGCGCGGTGATGGTGCTGTGGCTGTTCGTGGTGATGATGCTCGACGTCGACGTCGAGAAGCTGCGGCAGGGCTTCACCCGCTATGCCCCGCTTGGCGCTCTGATTGCCCTGATCGTCGTGGCGCAGATCGGCCTCGTAGTCTACGTGCGCAAGCTGGGCCTGGACGACACGGCCGCGGCGGTCGTCAACCGGCCCGCAGGCTATTCGAACACGCAGGAGCTCGGGCACCTGCTCTACACGCAGTACCTGTACCCGTTCGAGATCGCTGCCGTCATCCTGCTGGTCGCGATCGTGGCGGCCATTACGCTCACCATGCGTGACCGTCCGGGACAAAAAGTCCAGGATATCGGCAAGCAGGTTGCAGTCAGGGCGAAGGATCGCGTGCGCATCGTCAAGATGGACGCGGAGACCAGGCAATGATCCCGCTGTCCCACGTCCTGCTGCTGTCCGGCATCCTGTTCAGCCTTGCGGTCGCCGGCATCTTCATCAACCGCAAGAACGTGCTGCTGCTGCTCATGTGCATCGAGCTCATGCTGCTGGCGGTGAACTTCAACTTCATCGCCTTCTCCTACTACATGGGCGACCTGGCGGGTCAGGTGTTCGTGTTCTTCATCCTGACGGTCGCCGCCGCCGAATCCGCGATCGGCCTGGCGATCCTGGTCGTGCTGTTCCGCGAGCGGCGCAGCATCAACGTCGAAGACCTCGACGCGATGAGGGGCTGAGCCGTGGAACAGACGCTGCTCATCATCGTCCTGGCGCCGCTGGTCGCATCGGTCATCGCGGGGTTCTTCGGTCAGCGGATCGGCCGGGTCGCGACGCACAGCATCACCATCGCCGGCGTTGCTATCGCCTGCGCGCTCTCCGTCAAGGTCCTGCTCGGGTTGCTGAACGGTGCGCCGGTCTTCGATGGCGCGGTCTACACCTGGCTCGTCAGCGACGGCATCCGCATGGAAGTCGGTTTCCTGGTCGACCTGCTGACCGCCCTGATGATGGTCGTAGTCACCTTCATCTCGCTGACGGTGCACATCTACACCATCGGGTACATGCACGACGACCCGGGCTACACCCGGTTCTTCAGCTACATCTCGTTGTTCACCTTCTCGATGCTGATGCTCGTGATGTCGAACAACCTGGTGCAGCTGTTCTTCGGCTGGGAGGCGGTGGGCCTGGTTTCCTACCTGCTGATCGGCTTCTGGTACACGAAGCCATCGGCCATCTTCGCCAACATGAAGGCGTTCCTGGTCAACCGCGTCGGCGATTTCGGTTTCCTGCTTGGGATCGCCGGAATCATCCACCTGACCGGCTCGCTGCATTACTCGGAGATCTTCGCCCAGGCCGACAGGATCGCCGGCAGCACGTTCGAGCTGATTCCCGGCCATGCCTGGCAGGCGGCGACGGTGATCTGCATCTGCCTGTTCATCGGCGCGATGGGCAAGTCCGCGCAGGTGCCGCTGCACGTCTGGTTGCCCGATTCCATGGAAGGCCCCACGCCGATCTCGGCGCTGATCCACGCGGCCACGATGGTCACCGCCGGCATCTTCATGGTCGCGCGCATGTCGCCGCTGTTCGAGCTGTCGGAGACCGCGCTCAGCTTCGTGCTGATAATCGGCGCGACGACCGCGCTGTTCATGGGTTTCCTAGGCATCGTCAACAACGACATCAAGCGGGTCGTGGCGTACTCGACGCTGTCCCAGCTAGGCTACATGACCGCGGATCTTGGCGTCTCCGCGTACGCAGGCTCGATGTTCCACCTGATGACGCACGCGTTCTTCAAAGCGCTGCTGTTCCTGGCCGCCGGCTCGGTCATCATCGCGATGCACCACGAGCAGGACATGCGCAAGATGGGCGGGCTCAGGAAATACATGCCCATCACGTACGCGACCTGCCTGATCGGTTCGCTGGCGCTGATCGGGTTCCCCGGCTTTTCCGGATTTTTCTCCAAGGATGCGGTGCTCGAGGCGGTGCACGCGTCGCACCTGCCCGGGGCGACGTACGCCTACTGGTGCCTGCTGATCGGCGTGTTCGTCACGGCCTTCTACTCGTTCCGACTCGTGTTCATGACGTTCCACGGCGAGGGGCGCATGGACCACCACACCCGGGAACACCTGCACGAGAGCCCATGTGTGGTGACCCTGCCGCTGGTCCTGCTCGCGATTCCGTCGGTGGTGATCGGCTGGGTGGGCATAGAGCCGCTGCTGTTCGGCGACTACTTCCAGGGAGCAATCGTCGTGGCACCCGCTCACGACGTGCTCGGCCACCTCGAGGAGGAGTTCCACGGTCCGGCCGAGTTCGTACTGCACGGCCTGCTGGGGCCGGCAGTCTGGCTGGCCGCGGCGGGCGTGGCACTGGCGTGGTTCCTGTACCTCAAGCGTCCGGATCTCCCGGCCCGGCTGCGGGAGAGGGCAGGCGGCGTCTACACGCTGCTCGACAACAAGTACTACTTCGATTGGTTCTACGAGAACGTCATCGCGGCGGGAAGCCGGATGCTCGGCACTGCGCTCTGGAAGGGTGGCGATGTCGCCCTGATCGACGGCGCGGCAGTGAACGGCACGGCGAGGCTGGTGGGCTGGGTGGCGAGCGCCGCCCGCGGCCTGCAGTCGGGTTACCTCTATCACTACGCCTTCGCGACGATCATCGGCCTTTCGGTCCTCCTCGCGTGGCTCCTCTGGCGAAGCTGACACAAGCACCATGCAACTCGACTGGCCCATCCTGAGCGTCCTCGTCTGGCTGCCGGTCGCCGCCGGCGTGTTGCTGCTCCTTGTCGGCGAGCGCAATGCCACGGTCGGCCGCTGGCTCGCGCTCGCTGCCAGCCTCGCCACCTTCGTGATCAGCGTCCTGCTCTGGCGCGAGTTCGATCCGACGACGGCTTCGATGCAGTTCTTCGAGCAACAGCCGTGGATCGGCGCCTTCAACGCCTGGTACACGCTCGGCGTCGATGGCATCTCGATGCCGCTGATCGTCCTTACGGCCTTCATCACGCCGCTGGTCGTCGTTGCCGGCTGGACCGTGATCGAGAAGCGTCCCACGCAGTACTTCGCCGCCTTCCTGATCCTCGAAGGCCTGATGATCGGCGTGTTCGCCGCGCTCGACGCGATGCTGTTCTACGTGCTGTGGGAAGCCATGCTGATCCCGATGTTCGTGATCATCGGCGTCTGGGGCGGTCCGCGGCGCGTGTACGCCACGGTCAAGTTCTTCCTCTACACCTTCCTGGGCTCGGTGCTCATGCTGGTGGCGCTCATCTATATGTACCTGAAGGGCGGCAGCTACTCGATCGCCGACCTGCAGGCGCTGCCGCTGACGATGCGCGAGCAGGTGCTGATCTTCGCGGCTTTCCTGGTGGCTTTCGCGGTCAAGGTGCCGATGTGGCCGGTCCATACGTGGCTGCCAGACGCGCACGTTGAAGCGCCGACGGGTGGCTAGGTGATCCTGGCTGCAATCATGCTGAAGATGGGTGGCTACGGCTTCCTGCGCTTCAGTCTGCCGATCACACCGGATGCCGCACACGAGCTTGACTGGCTCGTGATCACGCTGTCGCTCACTGCCGTGGTCTATATCGGCTTCGTCGCGCTCGTGCAGCAGGACATGAAGAAGCTGATCGCGTATTCGTCGATCGCGCACATGGGTTTTGTCACGCTGGGCGCCTTTCTCGCCTTCGAGATCTTCCGCGCCACCGGCCAGGTCCAGGGCGCCGCCATGGGCCTCGACGGCGCGATGGTGCAGATGATCTCGCACGGGCTCGTCTCCGGCGCGCTGTTTCTCTGCATCGGCGTGCTCTACGACCGCATGCACAGCCGCCAGATCGCGGACTACGGCGGAGTAATCAACACCATGCCGGTCTTCGGCGCGTTCATGGTGCTGTTCGCGATGGCCAACGCGGGCTTGCCCGGCACGTCCGGGTTCGTCGGCGAGTTCCTGGTGATCCTCGCCGCTTTCAAGGCGAACTTCTGGTACGCGTTCCTCGCGGCGGTCACGCTGGTCCTTGGCGCGGCCTACACGCTGTGGCTCGTGAAGCGGGTCGTGTTCGGTCCCGTCGGCAATGACCATGTCGCCCAGTTACAGGACCTGAATGGCCGCGAATTCCTCGTGCTGGGTGTGCTTGCCGTCGCCGTACTTGCGCTGGGCCTGTGGCCGGCGCCGCTGCTCGACGTCATGCGCCCGACCATCGAGCAACTGGTGCAGCAGATGATGATGACGAAGCTCTGACCATGAACCCGGCATCCATCACCAGCCTGGACCTCGCCCTCGCGGCGCCCGAGATGTTCGTCCTGGCGGCGACCTGCATCGTGCTGCTCGTCGACCTGTTCCTGACCGAGCGCACGCGCTGGGTCACCTTCGCGTTGTCGCTGCTCACGCTCGCGGGGGCCTCGTGGATCACGTCCGTCGCCGGGTTTACCGAGCGCACGGTGGGCTGGCACGGCACTTACGTGGCCGATCCGCTGTCGAGCCTGCTCAAGCTCGTGGCCTACGGCGCCGTTGCCGTCGCGTTCCTGTACGGGCACGGCTACCTGCAGGTGCGGCGGATACTGAAGGGCGAGTACTACGTGCTCGGGCTCTTCGCGCTGCTCGGCATCATGGTGCTGGTCTCGGCCAATAGCCTGGTCACGCTCTACCTAGGCGTGGAACTGCTGGCACTGTCGCTGTACGCACTCGTCGCGTTCAACCGCGATTCCGGTATCGCGGCCGAGGCCGCCATCAAGTACTTCGTGCTCGGGTCGATCGCCTCCGGCGCGCTGCTGTACGGCATGTCCATCATCTACGGCGTCACGGGGTCGCTCGAGCTCGGCGTCATCAGCAATGCGGCGCTGCAGATGCCGGCAGGGCAGATCGGCCTGTTGTTCGGCTTGGCCTTCATCGTCGTCGGCGTCGCCTTCAAATTCGGAGCCGTGCCGTTCCACACCTGGGTGCCGGACGTCTACCACGGCGCGCCAACGCCGGTGACGCTGTTCCTGGCCGCCGCCCCGAAGCTCGGCTCGTTTGCGTTGGCGTTCCGGCTGCTCGCCGAGGGCCTCGGTGCCGTGCATGCGACGGGCTGGCAGGACATGATCACGATGGTCGCGGTGCTGTCGATCATCGTCGGCAACGTCGTTGCGATCGCACAGACCAACATCAAGCGCATGCTGGCGTATTCGACGATCTCGCACGTCGGCTTCATCCTGCTCGGCATCCTGGCCGGCACCAGCCAGGGGTACGAGGCCGCGTTGTACTACACGATCACCTACGTGATCATGTCGGTCGGTGGCTTCGGCATGATCATCCTGCTGTCGCGCAACGGCTTCGAGGCCGACAGCCTCGAGGATTTCAAAGGCCTCAACGCGCGCAGCCCGTGGTTCGCAGCGGTCATGCTGATGCTGATGTTCAGCATGGCGGGCGTGCCGCCGTTCGTCGGCTTCTGGGCCAAGCTGGCCGTGATCCAGGCCGTGCTGAACATCGGCAGTCTGTGGCTCGCGATCGTCGCCGTCGCGCTCTCGGTGGTCGGCGCCTACTACTACCTGCGCGTCGTGAAGCTGATGTACTTCGATGAGCCTACGGACAAGGCCGCGCTGCAGGGCGGCGGGCGGGCGATGCGCTTCGTGCTGAGCCTGAACGGGTTGGCGGTGCTGGTGCTCGGGCTTTTCCCGGGCCTGTTGCTCGCGCTCTGCGCGAAAGTGATCCCTTAGCCTGTCTTGCGCGGCGGGCGTGCGGCCCGCGGCGCCGGACCGCCACGCCCAGCAGGACCTTGGTCGATGCATCCGGGCTTGCGTCGGTAGCATGAGTCGGCTTACCTTCACGCCACAACAAATATAGAAGCGGTACTCCGCCATGAGGCGCGCAGGTGTCGGTTCGTCGCTGGTCTCCTGGTCGTGCCTGCTGTTCGCGGTGGGCGCCGCCCCTGCGGCTGACGCCGATTCCACGCTCCGCGGCAAGGAGCCGCATGGCGCGGGCTTACGGACTGAGAACGTGGTCCTGATCGTCCCTGACGGCGTCCGCTGGCAGGAAGTGTTTTCCGGGGCGGAAACCGCGCTGCTCAACGACCAGGCAGGCGGCAGCTGGCTCGACGAAAAGACGCTGCGTGCTTCCTTCTGGCGCGACGACGTCGCCGAACGCCGTCGTCTGCTGTTGCCGTTCCTGTGGGGCACCGTGGCGAAGCAGGGCCAACTCTACGGCAACAAGACGCTGGGGAGCGACGCGCGGGTCACGAACGGCATGGCCTTCTCCTATCCGGGCTACAACGAACTGGTGACAGGATTCGGCGATCCCCGCATCGACAGCAACGAGTTTGGCCCGAACCCCAACCTGAGCGTTTTCGAGTGGCTGAACGGCCAGCCGGACCTGCGCGGACGCGTGGCTGTCTTTGCAACCTGGGGCGCGTTCAATGACATCTTCAACCAGAAGCGCAGTGGCCTGCACATTCAAGCCGGTGCGAAGCCGCCGAAATCGGGCAAGCTGACGCCGCGGGACGAATTGCTCAACGAGTTGTACGGCACGACGACGTTGCTCGATGCCGACGACCCCTACAACTCCTTCGTCCAGGTCGCGATGCTCGACTACGTGAAGGCGGAAAAGCCGCGAGTGCTGTTCGTTGGCTATGGTGAGACCGACAGCTGGGCGCACAGCGGCCGCTACGACCTGGTGCTGACCGCGCTGCGGCAGATCGACCGGTTCGTGGAGCAGTTGGGGAACACGATGCAGTCGATGCCGCAGTACCGCGGCAGGACCACGTTCATCATCACGACCGATCACGGCCGCGGCAGCGGGCCGGTGGACTGGAAGGAGCAT
This sequence comes from Pseudomonadota bacterium, assembly GCA_026398785.1. Classification (GTDB taxonomy): domain Bacteria; phylum Pseudomonadota; class Gammaproteobacteria; order Steroidobacterales; family Steroidobacteraceae; genus RPQJ01. Next base: position 7,823 of record JAPLSF010000311.1, read on the forward strand.
GGCGTCGAATCGCCCGGCTCCGAAGACATCTGGATCGCTGTGCTGGGCCCCGACGCACCCGCGCTGGGAGAGCGCACGAACGTGCAGCCGGTAACACAGGCCCAGGTCGCAGCCACCGTCGCTGCGTTCCTGGGCAAGGATTTTCGCAAGGCCGCGCCGAACGCGGCGGCCCCGTTACCGGACATGGTCCCCCGGGCGTCGCTCGCCGAACGCAACACCTCGCCCTGAGAAGGGAGGCCGTTTCAAGTCATGGACAGGAGACTCATGGTGGACAAAGCCACGGCCCAGCGACGCGCGCATCCGCCCGCCATGCAACCACTCGCGCTGGCGATCACCGGCATTCTTGCCGCTCATTCGGGGGCGGCGGCCGAGTCGTCCGGCGGGCTCGAAGAGATCATCGTGACGGCGCAGAAGCGCTCGGAGAACCTGCAGGATGTTCCGATCAGCATCCAGGCGCTCGACATGCGGACGCTGCAACAACTGTCGGTAAACAACTTCGACAGTTATGCAAGGTTTCTGCCGAGCCTGTCGTTTCAGACGTTCGGCCCAGGCCAGTCGCAACTGTACGTTCGTGGCGTGACCAATGGCGGCGACGGCTTGAGCGTCGGCTCCGCGCCGCTGGTGGGCCTCTACCTCGACGAACAGCCGGTGACCACGATCTACAACAACCTCGACGTCTACATCTATGACGTCGAGCGGGTCGAAGCGCTGTCCGGGCCCCAGGGTACCCTGTTCGGCGCGAGTTCAATGGCTGGCACGCTGCGCATCATCACCAACAAGCCGCAGATCGGGAAGTTCGAGGCGGGCTACGATCTTGGCGTCACCCAGGTCGACTCGGGCGACGCGGGCGGAAGCGTCGAAGGGTTCGTAAACCTGCCGCTGACGGATAAGGCCGCGGTCCGGCTCGTCGGCTATACGCGGACTGACCCCGGTTACATCGACAACGTCACGCCCGATCCCTTGTTGGTGTTCCCGACCTCCGGCATCGCCCGCGACAATGCTGACCTGCGGGAAAAGAACTTCAACGAAGTTCAGACGACCGGCGCCCGCGCGGCGCTCAAGGTCGACCTCAACGACAACTGGACCGTCACGCCGGCCGTGACCTGGCAGACCCAGGACGCCGACGGTTTCTTCGCCGAGGATCCCGCGCTCGGCGGGCGCAGGATTGCACGCTATTCCAGGGACTACAACGAAGACCGCTGGTACCAGGCGGCGTTGACCGTCCAGGGCAAGATCGGCAACTTCGACCTCGTCTACAGCGGCGGTTATCTCGATCGCACCATCGAGAACTCCTACGATTACTCCGACTACTCCTACTTCTACGACGCCCTGTATGCCGATTCGCCTGATTATTTCGGCAACTACTTCGTAGACAACAGCGGCGAGTACATCGATCCGTCGCAGTACACGGTCAATCGCTCCGATTTCACCAAGCAGACGCACGAGATTCGCCTGTCGTCGCCGCTAGACGCGAAAGTGCGCTGGGTGGCGGGCCTGTTCTGGCAACGGCAGACGGACGACAACTACAACGCCTACACAGTCGACGGTCTTGCCGACGACCGTTCCGTCACCGGCAAGCCGGGAGTCAATTACCTGAATTCCACCACACGGGTGGACGTCGATCGCGCGCTGTTCGCGGACGTGGCGTTCGACCTTGGCGAGGCGTGGACCGTGACGCTGGGTGGCCGCGCGTTCGACTACGACAGCAGTGTCGTCGGCTTCTTCGGATTCGGACCGTACTATTCCAATCGGGTTGGTGAAGGCGAGAACTCGGGCGCCCCGTGCTCCCCGGGCTCGATCGGCAGGAAACCCGCGCTGCGTCCCTGCAACAACGTCGATTCGGACACCGACGGCTCGGATTTCACCGGCCGCGTCAACGTGACCTACCGCATCGATGCCGAGCGCATGCTGTACGCGACGTACTCGACCGGCTTCCGCCCGGGCGGTGTCAACCGCAATCCCGTGCGGCCCCCGTACGGGCCCGATCAGCTCGAGAATTACGAGGCCGGCTGGAAGACCGGGTGGGCGGCAGGTCGCGTGCGTTGGAACGGCGCGGTCTTTTTCGAGAAGTGGGACGACGCCCAGTTCGGCGTCGCGGGCCCCAACAACATCACCGAGACGGTCAATGCCGGCCGCGCCGAGGTCAAGGGCATCGAATCGGACGTGCAATGGGCGGTCGACGATCACCTCACGCTGTCCGCGTCGGCCACGTACCTCAATGCCGAACTCAAGACGAACTCCTGCCAGTATGTGAATCCGCAATTCGATTGCTCGATTCCCGGCCCCCCGGCGACCCCTGACGGCGACCCGCAGGAGAACTTCACGCTGGCTCCTGCCGGGTCGCGCCTGCCCGTGTCGCCGGAACTGAAGATGAACGCCATCGCACGGTACGAGTTCAAGGCCGGGTCGTACGATGCCTTCGCGCAGGGCGCCGTCGTCTATCAGAGCGACGTGATTCCAGCGTTGCCGGTGGACGACGCCGCACTGATCGGCACCCAGCCCTCTTACACGACTGCCGACCTGTCCTTCGGCCTTTCGAGTGGGAACTGGGCGGCAGAACTGTACGTCGAGAACGTCATGGATGAACTGGGGGAGGCGACTCGCTACACGCCGTGCACTCCGTCCGTCTGTACGTCGCCGATTGTCATCATCGTGCAGCCGCGCACGTTCGGCTTGAAGTTCCGACAGCGGTTTTGACGGGGCCTGACGGCTGAGCCGGCAAGTGCGGCGATAGCGTTTGCTTATGGCGACAGGCTGTGCATAATAAGCGGCTCGATTGCGGGGTGGAGCAGTCTGGCAGCTCGTCGGGCTCATAACCCGAAGGTCGCAGGTTCAAATCCTGCCCCCGCTACCATCGAATCGAAGCGAACGGCCCCTCTGGGGCCGTTTTGCTGTACCGAGCCCATGATCGGGGACGATGGTTTCTGCATTGCGCCACCGAAAGTACGTCTTGTGGGCGATCTCGGTCTGATTAGCTGCGTCACCCACTGTGCGCCCTGGCGCGTGAGAACGTCGGCCTCGCGCAGCTTGTGAATGATCTCCCCGGCCGCATATCTCTGCTGTAGCAGGTTGATATAGAGTTTTCCCGCTAGACTCGCGCCGTGACGACCAGCGACGCACCGGCGGTGTCGGCCCAGGACGGGGTCTGGGCCAGGCTGCGTCACCGCAAGGTGGTGCAGTGGGGCATCGTCTATTCCGCGGGTGCCTGGGGACTGCTGCAGGGCATCGCCTACGTCAGCAGCACGTTCGACTGGCCGCGCCAGCTGCAACAGGTCGCAACGCTCACGTTGCTGATCGGTCTTCCGATCGTGCTCGTGACTGCGTGGTATCACGGCGACAAGGGCCAGCAGCGGGTCACCGCGGCCGAGCTCGTCATCATCGCGCTGCTGTTCCTGCTGGGCGGCGGGATCTTCTGGCGCTACGACCGCGCGAGCCACGTCGCATCGCCCGCCGCGCCGTCTGCCGAGGTGACAGCGGCCGTGTCGGCCGCACACCCGTCCGTCTCCGCGCGATCGATCGCTGTACTGCCGTTCGTCAACATGTCTGGTGACCCGGCCAACGAGTACTTCTCCGACGGCATCTCCGAGGAAATCCTGAACGTGCTCGCGCGAGTGCCGGACTTGAGCGTCGCGGCACGCACCTCGTCGTTCCAGTTCAAGGGCGAGAAGCGCGACGTCGAGCAGATCGCCGCGCAGCTCAAAGTGCGCATGGTGCTCGAGGGTAGCGTGCGCAAGCAGGCAGATCGGGTGCGCATCACGGCGCAGCTGATCGACGCACAGACGGGGTTTCACGTCTGGTCGGAGACCTACGACCGTGAACTCAAGGACATCTTCGCCATCCAGGACGAGATCGCGCGGGCGATCGGCGACGAGTTGAAGGTCCGCGTGGTGGGCGCAGCCGGGTCCGGATCGTCCGTCAGCGGCACGAAAAACCTGAAGGCCCACGATCTGTACCTTCGTGGCCTCGCGCTGTGGCAAGTGCGCCGGGACAACGAGCTGTGGGCGGCCATTGATTCATTCCAGCAGGCCATCGCGGCGGATCCGGAGTTCGCAGAAGCCTGGGGCGGACTCGCGCTTTGTTACGCGGTGATCCCCGATTACACGGTGCGAATTTCATATAGTGATGCCTATGCAAACGCACGCCAGGCCGCCGAGCGGGCGCTGGTGATCGACGCGACGCTCGCCGAGGCCTACGCGGCGCTGGGCAACGTGGAGAGCTCTGATCTGCACTATGAAACTGCGGTCGCACTCTTAAAGCGCGCCATCGCACTGAAGCCCTCATTCGCCAGCTTCCACCAGTGGCTGGGAACCACGCTGATGGTAACGGGCAGGAGCGAGGAGAGTCGCGCCTCGCTCGAGCGCGCGGCCGCGCTAGACCCGCGCTCGCTGATCGTCGCGAGCAATTACTCCTCCATGCTCCTGATCGCCGGTCGCAACGCGGACGCGATCGCCGCCTGCGAGCCGACACTCGAGTTCGCGCCCGAGTCCATCCTCTGTGTGTCCACCATCGGGCGGGCGCACCTGCTGGACGGCAAACTCGACAAGGCGCGGCCGTATTACGACCAGTGGGCGCGGAACTGGGGTAAGGGCACCGACCGGCAGGTTGCCGAACTCTTCGACGCGCTGGAAGGCAAAGGCGATCGAAAGGCGTTCGCGCGCAGGCTCGCCGCGATCCCGGACCGAAGCTGGAACGATCCTGAAAGCGGGAACCTGTTTTCTGACTGGGACATCCCGGCACTCCTCGTGCAACTCGGCGAACAGGAACTGGCGCTCCAGTACATCCATGGGACAAGCGGAAGCACCGACCTCGCCTGGTCCATGTTGATGCCGATGATGGACCCGATCCGCTGCGATCCACGCTTCAAGGACAAAGTTGCGAAGATGAAGATCACGGACACGCGCGCAGCGAAGCTCTGCACCTGACGCAGCGCGTCCCGCTCGGCCGGCGGCACGACGACGCCCCCTTGCCGGGCGGCAGGCATCTGACGCGGGCCTATCGCAGTTCAATACGGAATGGCACAGGGTTGATTCGGAAATCTGAAATCGGGCCCTGCTGAGCGACTTCACCAACGAGCGGTGTTCCTGTCGCCGTTGCAACTGACGTCCTCGTCCGTTACCGTCCGTCCATGGAAATCACATCGAAACGACGGGTCACCAGGGTCGGCGCGTGGGCTGTGGTCGCCTTCGCGACCGTCGGCTTAGCCAGCCCTGCCGGAGCGGCGGCGAAGAAGACCACGAATGAGCCGGTGGCGGTGACGGGCAAGGCCTGCTCGCCGAAGGGGGCTAGGGACCCTGGGACCGCGCTCGACTGCGTGGCGGTCGGCAAGGGCCTGCAGTGGCAGCCCAAGGGCAGCCGCGCCAACCCGCTGTTGATCGGTGAGGCGGGCGAGATCCAGATCTACGACGCTCCGCTGAACCGCTACCGTTTCAAGGTGCTCTCGGTGAAGACCGACGCCACCGCCGATGTGCCGCTTGATCCCGGCAAGAAGCCCGTTCCGGCGGACGTGCGCTTCGTGATGATCTCAGCCGAGCTCACGTTCCTGGGCGACGGTGCCGTCGCGGTGGCGTCGATCGGTCCGACGTTACTGCTGCGGGTGCGCGGACTGTCCGGCAAGGCGATCTGGTTCCGCCCGATCACCTGATTCCGGGAGTGGACCGCCGCCGTACGGTGGTGGCGCTCAGCTGTGCTCCGCAATTACTGGATCCGGGACGAACTGATCCCGTCGCGGGACCGTCGCCGGGCCGTCGCCGGGCCGTCGCACGATCGTGGCGTGATCGCGTCGGCTCAAATCGTTCTTCGGTCACTTGCCGACCTGGCCGGCCTCGTCGCGCCGTCCGCGACACCACGGACCCCCCATCGGATCGGCGAGCGCCTCGGGGTGCACGCCAGATCGTTGCTGGACGGCTTGCATCACGAATATCTGCCGGCGCCCGCGTCGGCGTGATCGGGTAATTGCGGAGCACAAAGGTCATGAAGCCCCACTGGGAGGCTTTGCATCCGCGGCTGACACACGGACCCAACAACCTGAGACCTCTCATCCCGAGTTGCCCCTGCGCTGAATGGCGATGTAGTACTCTGCGGGCTTCCCTCTCGCCAGCTTGACGGGTACCACGCGCCAATGCATGACGAAGGGCCTCTTCTTGCTGTCGTAGTTGA
>JAPLSF010000293.1 GCA_026398785.1 Pseudomonadota bacterium
ACACCCGTGAGAACATCGCCCATGCCGGCAACCGCCATGCCCGGGTTGCCGCGATCGCAGAGCCAGCCTGCACGCGCCTGCACCTGCACGATCGAGCCCGCACCTTTCAGCACGATCACCCAGCCGTAACGCTGCTGCAAGGCGGCGGCCGCTGCCAACCGGTCGCGCTGGACGTCGTCCGCCGTGACGCCCAGCAAGCGGGCCGCTTCGCCAGGGTGCGGCGTCAGCACCCAGTGTTCGCACTTGCGCGGATTGCGTGCCAGCAGGTTGAGCGCGTCGGCATCGACCACGACCGGCTTTTGCGCAGCGAGCGCCGCGACGAAAACTTCCATTGCCCACGGCGACTGGCCGAGCCCGGGTCCGAGGGCGAGCACCGTCGCGCGCTCGAGGCCGCGTTCCATTTCGCTGCAGCTGTCGACGGCGAGCGACATCAGTTCGGGCCGTGAAACGAGCGCGCCCAGGCTTTGCAGATGCGCTGCCACGGTGACGAGGCCCGCGCCCGCACGCAGCGCCGCTTCGCCCGCGAGGCACACCGCGCCACCCATGCCCGCGGCACCGCCGATCACGAGTACGTGGCCGTGACGCCCCTTGTGCGCCGTGCGTCCGCGCACGGGCAGCGCAGCCTTGACGACGGACTCGTCAAGCAGGCTCAACGTGGGTTTCGATGCTTCGTAGGCGCCCAACGGCACCTCGAGATCGTCGAACACGATCGTTCCAGCATGGTCCGGCCCCGCGCCGAGGTAGCAGCCGAGCTTGCGCCCGATGAACGTGACCGTGAGATCGGCACGCACGGCCCAACCCAGCACGTGACCGGTATCGGCATGCAGGCCAGAAGGGATGTCAACGGCGACGACCGGACGCTTCGCCGCATTGATGGCGCGGATGCATTCGGCAGCCAGGCCGGTAACGTCACGCGTGAGTCCGGTGCCGAAGATCGCATCGACGATGACGTCGTCGGCGCGAACTATTTGCGGGTTCCACACCTCGAGCTGCCCGCCCGCCGCGATGAACTCGTCATGTGCACGAAGCGCGTCTCCCTGCAGGCCGGTGGGATCCGCGATGGCAACGACGTGAACTTTGAGCCCCTGCGCAAGGGCGATGCGGGCAACCACGTAGCCGTCGCCGCCATTGTTGCCCGGCCCGCACAGCACCACGACCGAGCGCGCGTTCGGCCAGTGCTGGCGCAGCGCGTTGAGCGCCGCGTGACCCGCGCGCGTCATGAGTTCGTAGCCCGGAAGATCGCAGCGCTCGATGGCTCGACGGTCGAGCTCGCGCACTTCGGCGGCAGAGAAGAGCCCGGCGGGGAGCGGTTGCATATGCGCATTATACTGCCAGCCTCCTCGCCCGGTCCGTGCCGTCCCATGCAACCGCCATCGCAACCCGTTGTGTCGCTCGCGCAATCGATCAAGGAATGGGGCCGTGAACTCGGCTTCCAGAAGGTCGGCATTGCGGGTGTCGATCTGGCCGAAGACGAGCAGCGGCTGGCGGCGTGGTTGGCGCAAGGGCGTCACGGCACGATGCAGTACATGGAACGGCACGGCACCCGGCGCTCGCGACCGGCCGAACTGATCCCCGGCACGATTCGCGTGGTGAGCGCGCGCATGGATTACCGGGCCGAAACCACGGACCCCGACGTCGTGCTGAACGATCCCCTGCTGGGTTACGTGTCCCGCTACGCGCTCGGTCGCGACTACCACAAAGTGTTGCGTCACCGTCTTGCGCAGCTGGCTGAGCGCATCGCCGCCGCCGCGGGCACTGCGGGCTATCGAGCATTCACCGACAGCGCGCCCGTGCTGGAGAAGGCACTCGCGCGCGACGCCGGGCTCGGCTGGATCGGCAAGCACACGAACCTGCTCGACCGTCACGATGGCTCCTGGTTCTTCCTCGGTGAGATCTACACCGACCTGCCGCTGCCCATCGATGCGCCGGTGAGTTCGCACTGCGGCTCGTGCACAGCGTGCATCGACGTTTGCCCGACGCAGGCAATCGTCGCGCCCTACGAACTCGATGCGCGGCGCTGTATCTCGTACCTGACGATCGAGCACGACGGTCCGATCCCGGAAGAGTTTCGCGCCGCGATGGGTAACCGCATCTACGGCTGCGACGATTGCCAGCTCGTGTGCCCCTGGAACCGGTACGCGCAGGTTACGGCCGAACCGGACTTTCGTACGCGGCACGGACTCGATGCGCCGAGCCTGGTTGAGTTGTTGCGCTGGAGCGAAGAGCAGTTTTTCGAACGGACCGCAGGCAGCGCGATTCGACGCATTGGCTACCAGCGGTGGTTACGGAACGTCGCGGTGGCGCTTGGTAATGCACCGGCCACACCAGAGGTAGTCGCTGCACTCGAATCACGCGCTGACGACCCGAGTGAGTTGGTGCGTGAACACGTCCGTTGGGCGCTGGGAAATAGGGGACGCTCACCTATTTCCTGTCGCAAATAGGTGAGCGTCCCCTATTTCCCCTATTTCCAGACCCCTTCCGCTCCCCTATCCCCTTCTCGGCGCAGCGCACTGGATGTTGTCGATCAACCGCGCCTTGCCGATCCGGCCAGCGGCCAGCACGACGACGTTCACGTCGTTTTCCGTCGGGAGTGCCAGGCGATCCGCAGTGCGGACTTCGAAATACTCCGGGCGGAAGCCTGCTTCCACCAGCATGTCGAACCCTTCGGCCTGCATGCCTGCGTAATCCATGTCGCCCGCTTCGAGCCGGCGCCGTGCCTTATCGAGCGCGCGATACATGGCAGGCGCTGCCGCCCGCTCTGCCACGGACAGGTAGCGGTTGCGCGAACTGAGCGCGAGCCCGTCTTCCGCGCGCACCGTGGGTGCGCCGACGATCTTCACCGGCAGGTTCAGGTCGTCGACGACTCGACGGATCACCGTGAGCTGCTGGAAGTCCTTTTCGCCGAAGATCGCAACGTCCGGCTGCACCAGGCACAGTAGCTTCACGACCACGGTCGCGACCCCCTGGAAATGCCCGGGGCGGAACACGCCGCACAGAATGTCCGTGAGCCCGGGCACGTCGACGACGGTGCTGCCGACGCTGCCCGAGGGGTACATCTCCTCGACGGTCGGGTGGAACAGCGCATCGACGCCGTATTCGCCAAGCAGGTTGGAATCGTCATCCGGGGTGCGCGGATACGCGCTGAAATCATCGGACGGCCCGAACTGCATCGGGTTGACGAAGATGCTGGAGATGACACGCCTGCCGTGCAGGTGCGCAGCCGACATGAGGCTTGCATGCCCCATGTGCAGGTTGCCCATGGTGGGCACGAACGCGATGCTCTCGCGCGCGAGCCGCCACCGCGTGACGGTTGCGCGGAGCTCCGCGATCCGCGTGATCGTTTGCATCGGTCGGGCAGTCCCTGGTGGCGTCGGTGCTGGCGTACTCAGAAACAATGCTCGGGCGCGGGGTATGCCCGGCTCTTCACGGCTTCGCCGTAGGCCCGGATCGCGGCCAGCGGGCTGTCGCGGCCCTGCTGGAAGTTCTGCACGAACCTGGGTTTGCGTCCCGGCGTGATGTCGAGCACGTCGTAGAGCACGAGGATCTGACCGTCGGTGTCAGGGCCGGCACCGATGCCAATCACCGGCACGTGCAACTCCGCCGTGATCTCCTTGCCGAGGTGCGAAGGGATGCACTCGAGCAGCACGACGTCCGCACCCGAGTCCTGCAGCAACTTGGCATCACGGCGCATCTGTTCTGCCGCAGCCTCCTCGCGCCCCTGCACGCGGAACCCGCCCGTCTTGTGCACCGACTGCGGCCGCAAGCCAAGATGCGCGCAGACGGCGATGTCATGCTTTGCCAGGAATTCGACGATCTCAGCCTGGCCGGCACCGCCCTCGAGCTTCACCATCTTGGCGCCGCCTTCCTGCATCAGGCGCACGGCGTTCTTCAGCGCCTCGTCCTTCGAGGTGTAGGTCATGAACGGCATGTCGGCCATCAGGAACGGGCGGACCAGCCCTTTCGCCACGGCGCGGCAGTGATAGATCACGTCGTTGAGCGTCACCGGCACGGTCGTGTCGTAGCCCTGGATCACCATGCCGAGCGAATCACCGACGAGCACGACGTCGAGATCGGCCGCATCCACGAGGGCCGCGAAGCTCGCGTCGTAACAGGTGATGCAGGCGATCTTTTCGCCCTGCTCCTTCATGCGGCCCAGCGAGGCCACGTTGACGGGCGGACGCGCCGAATCCCGCAGTTGCAATTGGGTGTACATAGGGCCGCCTCGTGCGAGGCCGCAAGGATGAAGCAGCCGCCCTGAAACATCAACGCCGGCAAGTGCCGGGGCCTACAGCAAGTTCTTGAGCGGATTGAAGTAATGACGCCCCTTGCGGGGCCGGACGATCTCGGCCAGCAGGTTCTGGTAGTCGGCCTCGTCGCCGATCGGATCGATCTCCGCGGCGTTCACGATCAGCACCGGCGAGGCGTCGTACTCGAGGAAGAACCGCGCGTAGCCTTCGGCGAGTCGCTCGAGGTAACGGCGCTCGATCTGCTGCTCGTAGTCGATGCCGCGACGGGCGATGCGCTCGAGCAGGACATCGACCGGGGCCTGCAGGTAGACGACGAGGTCGGGCGACGGCGCGTCGATCGCGAGCCGCTCGTAGACCTGCTCGTACAGCGCGAACTCCTCGTCGTCGAGCGTGAGCCGCGCGAACAGCCGGTCCTTCTCGAGCATGTAGTCGGCGACGCGCACCTTTTCGAACAGGTCGGACTGGCGCAGATCCTGCAGCTGCCGCGACCGCTGGAACAGGAAGTGCAGCTGCGTCTGGAACGCGACCACGCGCGGGTTGCGGTAGAAACGCTCGAGGAACGGGTTCTCGGCATCCTGCTCCAGCACCAGTTCGCTGCCGAAGCTCCGGCCGAGGCGACGCACGAGGCTCGTCTTGCCGACGCCGATCGGACCTTCGATCACGACGTAGCGGTGCGGCGTCGGCACGGCAGGCTCGGCCACCTCGTCGTCGCCGGGAGTGCGGTCGAAAGTCATGCGTCAATCCGTTCCAGGAATGCGTTCCAGGGTCGTCGAGGCGAGGCGTCGCAGCAGTGCGTCCACTCTACCAACGCCCGGCACGTCGAGGGATGGGCTGATTTCGGCCAGGGGCACGAGCACGAAGTCGCGCTCGGCGATGCCGGGATGCGGCAAGGCCAGTGCGGCTTCGTTGCAGCGGGTTTGACCGTGCACGAGCAGGTCGAGGTCGATGAGGCGCGGCCCCCAGCGCACGCTCGGGACTTCGCGTCCGAGGCGAGTTTCGAGCGACTGCAACTCGCGCAACAACGTGACCGCATCGAGCTGGGTCAGCAGCGCGGCGGCGGCGTTCACGAAGTCGGGTTGTGCGACCGGCCCCATGGGGCGCGAGCGATAGGCTGAAGAACGCAACACGAGCCGCGTCCCGGGCAATGCAGCCAAAGCTTCGAACGCGCGCTCGACCTGGCGCACGGGTTCCGCGAGGTTACTGCCGAGCGCGACGTACGCCGGCACCCAGCGCGGCTTCACGGACGCGGCGGGTGAAGGCGCAAGGCCTGCGGTCACGGCGTCGGTGCCGGACCGGCAGGCTTGCGACGGCGCCGCGGACGACGACGACGCGAAGTTGCGCTCTTGGCGGCCGCGCCCTGCTCCGACACCGGACGGTTCTCGACCATCGCGAGACGATCGTCGGCCGAGGCTGCCTGCAGGTCGGTCCACCACTGGGCCAGTTCCGGATCGGCTTCGCCGGACTCGGCACGCAGCAGCAGGAAATCGTATGCCGCACGGAACCGCGGATGCTCGAGCAGCCGCAGTGCGCGACGACCCGAGCGACGCTCGAACCGCGTCTGCAGCATGATCAACTCGCGCAGCGGCAGCGAGAAACGCTTCGGCAACGCGATTCGCTGCAACTGGCGCCCGATGACTTTGTCGCTGGCGTCGAGCAGTCGCTGCGGATCTTCCGGCAGCGGACCGTCGGGCGTGCCCAGCGCGCGCAGGATGGCGGGCCACAGCAGCACGGCGAACAGGAACGTCGGCGTCACCGACTTGTCGTCGTGGACGCGATCGTCCGTGCCTTCTAGGCCGAGCTGCACCAGGCGGGCACCGGCGGACTCCGGCGCGGCCTCGAGTGCAGCGGCGACGTCGGGCATCAGGTGCGGCAACAATTCGAGGCGGATCAGCCATTCGAGCGAGCATTCGGCATGACCGGACAGCATCAGCTTCAGCGTTTCGTCGAACAGACGCGCGGAGGGCATGCGGTCGAGCATGTAGGCGAGTTCGCCGATCGGTGCTTCCGTGCCCGGATGCAGCGTGAAGTTGAGCTTGGCGGCGAAACGCGCTGCGCGGAGCATGCGCACCGGGTCTTCGCGGTAGCGCGTCGCCGGATCGCCGATCAGGCGCAGGATGCGGTTGCGCGCGTCTTCGACGCCGCCCACGTAATCCCAGATCGAGTAGTCCTCGATATTGTAGTAGAGCGCGTTGGCCGTGAAGTCGCGGCGCCACACGTCCTCTTCGATCGTGCCGTAAAGGTTGTCGCGCAGGATGCGGCCGTGCTCGTCGATCGCGCGGTGCTCGACCTCGTCGACGCCGTGGTCTTCGTCGATCTCGGTGTGCGCGGCGCGGAAAGTCGCAACTTCGATGATCTCCTGGCCGAAACGCACGTGCGCCAGGTGAAAACGCCGGCCGATCAGGCGGCAGTTGCGGAAGGTACGGCGGACGTCGTCCGGATGCGCATCCGTCGCGATGTCGAAGTCTTTCGGCTGCACGTTGAGCAGCAGGTCGCGCACGGCACCGCCCACCAGGAAGCCCTGGTAGCCCGAGTCCTTGAGGCGATAGAGCACCTTGAGCGCGGCCGGCGAAATGTTGGAGCGCGAGACCGGGTGGTCCGCGCGCGCGTAAATCGTCGGTTGGGGCGGACCCGTGGGGGCCTCGGCAGCCGCTGCGGCTTTGGCGTCGCGCGACCGGAAGAGTTTAGTAAACGAAAACAAGGGCGGGGAGCTTCTGCTGGACCGGGGAAAACAGCCGGGTATACTACGCGGCTTCGTCAGGACCAGGTTAGTCCAAACCGGTCCGGCACACGCTCCCATCGTCTAGAGGCCCAGGACACAGCCCTCTCAAGGCTGGTACGAGGGTTCGAATCCCTCTGGGAGCGCCATTATTTTCAACGACTTAGCATTGTTCGATTTCCTGACTGGCGGTCGTGGGAATCCAGTCGGAATGTCGCCGCTGAGGACTCGGCCGCGCCGGACTGAGCGTCGTAGTCGCAGAGACCACGATTGACGAAGCATTCAGGCGCAGCAGATACGTCAAGCGGTACCTGCTTCTTGAAGAAAGTGACCTTGCTCCGAAGCTGCACGGCGCCTCGGCGGCTGCGAAATCCATTCGAGCGGCAACCTCCCCCACGTGGAGCGTCCCTGGGCTGCTGATCGCGGATTGACCACCTGTGAAGCGAATCACGGAATTGGCAGCAGTGACCACTTAGGGTGCAGGCATCGCGGACACTCTAACGGCCGGTCATCCCGGCCGAGGACAGCTGATGAAGTACGAGGTCATTCGCAGCCTGGGCCAATGGCAAGGGCTGCGCGGGCAATGGAATGCCCTGCTCGCCGACAGCAGGGCTGAGCAGCTGTTCATGACCTGGGAGTGGCTGGACTGCTGGCTCAGGGTGCAGCGCTCGGTCACCGACCTGAGAGTCATCTGCGTGCGCGGGCCCGGCGGCGAGTTACTCGGCGTCGCGCCCTTTTACGTCGCCAACTATCGGCTGCTTGACATATTGCCGTACCGGATGCTGCGAATGATCGGCGATGTCGACTCCGGCGCCGAGTACCAGACCTGGATCGCGAGCAAGTCGGACGAGGGCCGCGTCTGCGACGTGATCGTCCGTGCAATGCGCGAACTGCGGTCGGAATGGGACCTGCTCTGGATCCCCAACCTCGAGTCCTGGTCGGGCGCACACGAGCCGATGGTGCGGGCGCTCCGCGCCGGACGCCTCGGCATCCGCAGCCGCCCCAGGGACTTCTCGACGGTGGCTTTACCTGCGGATTACGACGCATTCCTCGCGAGCATGTCGCCCAACCGTCGGCAGCAGATACGGCGCAACACGAAGAAGATCCTGTCGAAGCCCGGCGTCGACGTACGCAAGGTGACGACTCGTGACGAACTGGCTCCGGCGCTCGACGCGCTGTTCCGGCTGCATGGCAAGCGTTGGAGATCCGTGGGTCAGCACGGCGTTTTCGACCGCAACGTCAAGGAGAGGGAATTCTACGAATGCTTCGCGCCGGAAGCGCTGAATCGCGGCTGGCTCGCGGTCTATACCCTGTTCGACGAATCGGAGCCCAAGGCCGTCCAGATCGGATATGTCTACGGGCGTGCCTTCCTGCAGCTGCAGGAGGGTTTCGACCCGGACTACTCGCCTCACGTCGGCAATGCGCTGCGGACGTGGGTCATTCAGGACTGCATCAGGCAAGGCCTGACTGAATACGATTTTCTCGGCGGCCATTCCGAACACAAGCGGCGCTGGCTCGCCGTCGAGCGCACCGGGATGGATCTGCTCGCCTTCACGCCTGGGCTAAGGAGCATCCCGATCCGGATCGGAGTCTGGCCGCGGGGCTCGTACCTTCGTCCCGTCGGCTCGAAGGTCCGGAGCCCGGATGCGCCTGCCCGCGCACCCGGTCTGGCCGTGACGGACAGCCAGATCATATAAGGCAGTCTCCGCCACATGTCCGCCTTACTGTCCGCCATCACGGACAAATCCACGATCCACTCGGTGCGTTGCGCGATCATGCGCGGCGGGACCAGCAAGGCCGTGATCTTCGCGGCAGCCGACCTGCCGGAGAATCCGCGTTCGAGGGACCAGCTGATCCTCGCGGCACTAGGCAGTCCGGATCCACGCCAGATCGACGGACTGGGCGGTGCCGATCCCCTGACCAGCAAGGTCGCGATCGTCGGACGAGCCACGCGACCCGACGTCGACGTCGACTACTGCTTCGGCCAGGTCGGCATCGCCTCCGCGACCGTCAACTATGCGGTGAGTTGCGGCAACACCGCTGCAGCCGTGGCCCTGTACGCCATCCACGAGCGGCTCGTGCGCGTTGCGGATGGCCCGGCCCGCGTTCGGATACATTGCGTCAACAACGGCAAGCAGATCGTCGCGACCGTTTCGACCACCAATGGCCTGCCGACGGGCAACCGCGATGCACGAGTGCCGGTCGTCCCGAGTCCCGATGCTCAGGTCAGTCTCGAGTTCATCGACCCGGCCGGCGGCGACACCGGTCACCTCCTCCCATCCGGATCTCCCCAGGACGAGATGCGCACGACCCGCGGCACCGTCGTGCGGTTTTCGCTCGTCGACTGCGGCAACCTGTACGCGATCATTCCCGCCGACACCTGGGGGCTCAACGGGTCTGAGGGTCCGTGCGAACTCGAGCTGGTCCCGGGCCTGAGACAGGAAATCGAGGAAATCCGCGAATCGATCGCCGAGCGTTACCTGCAGGGAGGTGGCCGCGCGACCACTGACACACCGCGGGTGGCGCGATTGAAAATCGCAATCGTCGGCTCGCCGCAGCAGGACCTGTCGCCGACGGACGCAACCGGCGCGTGCCGCGCCATCGATCTCGTCGCCCGGATCATCAATCCGGAACGGGTGCACAAGGCATTCGCGGTGACAGGTGCTATGTGCCTGACGGCGGCAGCCAGCATTCCCGGGACTGTCGTGGCTGATCTCGTGCGCCGGCCGCTGACGGATGGACGCGGCGTGTTCAGGATCGGTCACCCTTCCGGAGTAATCGCGTCAGAGATCGTCCATGGCTTCGACTCCGGCCGACCCACCATTCACTCGATACGGATCGACCGGACGGCACGTCGCATCATGGACGGCAACGTGTTCGTTTCGGCGGGAGTACTCGTGCCATGACCCGGTCCGAGCAAATGAATCCCGGCACCGCATTCGTCATCAGCCATGAACCGGACCCCAACCGGCGCACGAGCAGCACGAGCCTGATCGCGCTGGCGGTGACGCGCTCGCTGGGCCGCCAGGGCGTGCCGGTCGTTCGTGTTCACCCGAACCGCCTCGATCACAGCCTGCATTCAAAGTACTGCAGCGAGGTCGCACTGTGCCCCGACATGTACCATTCGGGACCTGCGCTCGTGGAGTACCTGCTGCAGCTCGCGTCACGGTATGCCGGGAAGCGCGTCCTGATCCCCGCAAGCGACGATTGCGCGGAGTTTCTGGGTGCCTACCGGCCCGTCCTGGAACACTCCTACCGAGTCTGTGCGGCACGCCCTGAGGTAATGCAGCACGTCGTCAACAAGCGACGACAGTACGAGCAGGCCGCGCGGCTCGGAATCCCCATTCCGGAGACTTACTTCCCCGAGAGCCGCAGCGACATCGAGCGACTGGCTGCGACGATCCACAACTATCCATACATCATCAAGCCGCTCGTCGCCCACACGTGGCGCCTCGCTTCGATGCAACGGGTCTCGCAGGGCCGCAAGGCGCTGCTGGTGCGCACGCCGGACGAACTGCGCAGCGCGTGGCTGTCGATGGGCGACGACTCCAGGGACGTCATGCTCCAGGAGGTCATCGGCGGCCGGGACGAGCAATTGTTCACCTTCCTGGCGTACCTGAGCGATGACGGCGTCCCGCTTGCGTATTGCGTGCGGCGCAAGATACGCCAGCTGCCGGTCGACTTCGGCTACTGCACCATGACGGTCTCCTGCCACGACGACGTGGTCGTCCGCCAGTCGCTCCAGCTGCTGCAGGGGATCGGCTTTTCGGGCATCTGCGGCGTCGAGTACAAGTTCGACGCGGCGACGGGCGAATACAAGCTCATCGAGATCAATCCGCGCCCGGTCAATACCATCGGACTCGCGCC
>JAPLSF010000215.1 GCA_026398785.1 Pseudomonadota bacterium
TGCTGTGGAAGAACTGGATGCGCCACACGTAAACGACACCCGCCTCGTGCCGGCTCCGGATGAATGCCATCAACTCGTCGCCGGCAAAACGCTTGCCGAGGAGGTAGGCGTAGAAGTCTGGAGCTGCGACGGTGTGGAACAGCGCGAGATCGTCATTCGTCGCGGCGACGTACATGGTGCGCATCGCGTCAACCACCCTTACCTGCGGATCATCGAGCAGGACGGTGAACCGGTCGGTTGACGCAGCGACTGCATCGATCTGCACCGGCGCCTGGGCGCGGCCAGCGGCGAATGCGAGAACTGCCAGCGAGAGGACCCCATGCCGCGCCCAAGGCTTCATTACCGCAGCTCCTGCCGTGTCGTGCAATCAGCGTCGCATGGTAACTGAGAGCGCCACTCGAACGACCTGGCGAATCAGGGAGGCAGCGAAGCCGCGTACGCAGCCATCGAAATCATGTCTTCGATCTCGAGTCGCTCGACGGTCGGCTGCATCAGGATGCTACCGCTGCCCGCCCGGGCGCCATGCTTGAAATCATAGAGCTGTCGGACGAGGTACGTGGGTGAGCGACCGGCGAGTGGCGGGATCGCCCCAAGACCCTGCAGGGTCGGCCCGTGGCAGCCGGCGCAGGGAACGGCCCTTCCGCCGCCGCCTGCAACGAGTGCACGCCCCCGCTCGACACTGCCGAGCGGGACGTACGCGATTAAGCGCGCACGCGAGTCACGACTGACGAAGCGCTCCAGGTTCTCCGGAACCTCGATGATCCGTCGATCGATGGGTTCGCGCGCGTTGCCTGGCAGCGCCGCCATGTGCCAACCGGTCACGTACGGCTTCGGCACCAGGGCCGTTTCGACGACGGTGATGTTCGCTCTCGGTTTCAACGCAGAAAAATACGCGGCCGCCGTATCGATCTCGTCGGCAGAGACCGCCATCGAGACCGCGATCATCGCTTGCGGCGGCAACCTCGACGGTACCGATGTCTTTCTCGCACCGCTCTTGAACTCGGCCAGCTGCTGGACGATGTAGGCCGCGGGAAGTCCGGCGATGTTCGCGTTCTCCGGCCCACCCGACCCATCAGCGCGGTGACAGAAGCCGCAGGCAAACACATCGGGTTTGCGCCCAAGCGCCACCACGTCTGGCATGACGGGGTGGTCGTCCGGATGCCAATCCGGCGCCAGGAAGAAATCACGCAACTGGCTGAGCGTATAAGCCTGCGTGCTTCCAGGAACGTGCCGAATACTGCCGTCGTCGACTGCGGGTTTGAAATCAGGCGGATTCACGGGATAAGCCCATGAAGGCGGTGCGTCCGCATCCGGCGCGCCTGTCTCTGCACCGAGGACCGCCGTCAACGGGAGACAAAGCACGACTGTTGCCAGCAGGCGATGCAAGGCTAGTGCGACCTTTCGGCGTCGATGGCAGCCTGCAGGGCGCGCGCCACTTCCGCCCTGCCGAGGTACGCCCGGATGCTGACGATCGCACCCTGCATACTGAACGTGATGACGTCCACCACGCGCAGTTCGTCGCGTCGGTCCACCATGATCTTCAGCTCGCCGGCGACCGCATCCTCACTGGCGTACAAGGCGAGGATGTCGATATCTATGGTCGCCACCGCCGCAAAGTTCTTTGCCGTTTCAGCGAGCGTAGCGGCCTTGCCTTGAACCGACAGGTTCCAGTCCCGGAGACTGGCGTCGGGAGCAAGCATGGCATCGATCGCTGCCAGGTCTTTTCGCGCGTAGGCGGCGATGTACGCCCGGAAACGCTCAGTGTTCGACACTTACTGCTCGGCGCTGGTGCGGGTAAGGGTAGCGGAGACGGAGGCCATCACAGACCGAGCTCGGACAGGGACGGCTGCATCGAGCCGGGAGGAGGATCTTGGGGCTGCCGTCATGCCGGTGATTTCGCCGGGATAGTGGCGGTCTGGCAGCGCGTCCATTGCTCGACGTCCACGCCCTTGAAGACCAGCCACAGGGCGAAACCCAGCTCGCCGACGAAGGCAGGCATGAGGACGAATGGAAACAGCGCCGATGCCAATGACGGCGCGAGGAGCAAGGCAAAGCTGTTGGTGAGGTAACTCACTCCCGCAAGCAACATCAGCAATCCAAGAATTTTGGGGAAGTACCCCGACTTGAAAATCAGGTAGCCTCGGAACAGGCACGCGAACCCGAAGAAGATGAGCCCGACACCAAAACCATAGCCGTGCGCGTTGATGGCCACGTAGGAAATCGCGTGCAACTGTTCCGGGGTGAAAGCGTCCAGGCCACTGGCGTTCCCGAGCAGCAGGATGGGAACCAGCAGGTTGAGCTTGTTGGCCACCAGCACCGCGGTCTGGATCAGGTTGAAAAACGTCGCCAGCAGCGCAAGTGACTCGCTGACTGGCCTTAGCAGCAGATAGAGCACGACGATCACCGGCAGGTCGAGTACGTGCATCAATAGATCGCCGGCTATCCCGGCCCGCCACAAGGACTCCGAAGCCGCAATCGCGTTGGCTGTTGCCGTCGCATCCCCGGATACGACGAGGGTGCCGCGCACGAACGCCTCGCCGAACAGCCCCAGCACGATGATCGCCAGGTACAGGATGCCGCCAATTCGTGCGTAGCGCTGCGGCGATCCTTCAATCGAAGAAATCATCGCCTGCCCTCGCCTTGAAACTCGAGTACCGCGCCTGCGCGCACGTGCAGAACGTCAACGATCAGGAGATCCTTCCTCATTCGATTCTCGTTCCCTTGGCGGTCGCATCGCCACCACCCGCCACGGGCTTGCCGTCCCGGCCGAACAGTTCGAGATGGAGCTTCGAGTCGAATGACTTGCCGTCCGCAGACAACGTGATCGTCTGCAAGATGGTCCCGTAGCCGGCCGGCCCCCATCCCCCTGCCTTGACCAGTTCGTCGGCGGCAGCAACGGTCCTTGACTGGAAGAACTGATACCTGGCCTGGTAGGTTCCAGCGCCGACTTTCTTCCACACTCCGTACGCGGGCGGGACGGGCGGCACCGCGTCGTAGTTTGAAGACTCCGTCATGGTTCCGCCCGCATTGAACGCATACATGAGTTCGAGATCCTTGACCTCGGCAAATGCGCCCGACAGGAACTGGACGGCTCCGCGCCAGGCTCCTGTCAGGTCGTCGCTCTTCCCTGCTGGATCGGCCAAGGATCTGCCGGGGAGACTGCACGCAAGCATCGCCGTAGCGAGAGCGATCGACACCGTAAGTTTCCTGAACATGAGAACTCCTTGTTGCGCCTGAGCCAGCGACTAGGCTCCGGCTCGGCGGAACCTGTACTCGTTGCGGAAGACGGGCGCAGCCGCACCCTCGATCTCTTCGTGCTTCTGCACGAATGTCTGCGGGCCGAACTCCAGCGTGAAGCGATTCGTCCCGGTGCCCACAGTATCCTCGAAGATGACTTTTCTCATGTCGCCGTCGCGCGTGTTCGAGACCACGGCATACGTTGTCTCCGACGGTTTGGAGCCACCCGATGCCAGAACGACAGCTTTGCCCTCCGGCTGGAACGTCATGCGTTCATACGAATACACGGTCTTCCCGGGACCATCGTCGTACACGTAGTGCAGCACCAGCTCCGAGGGCGAACTCAGCGCGGCGAACAGCTGCGTCTTCAGCGTCACCAGTTTGCCGGGGCTGCTGTAGTCATTGTAGGTGAGCGTTCCGTGCCACTCGCCCTCGAGCAGCCAGATTTCGCCTACAGGCTCCGGGTCATACAGCGCGAAGGCTGGCGTTGCCACGCTGAAAGCCGTCAGGAAGAGGAAGTTGCGGCGCAGCATCTACGCTCCCATGGGTACTTCCACCGCACGAAGTGGATCATGAACCGGAAGGCTCCGCCAGCTGAAATCAGGTCTGTGCTGCCTGCAGCGAAACCTGCTTGGTGTCGCTCTGCACCCACTGGGTCCCCTGCTCCCTGAAGCCGAACTTGTCGTGAAACCGTCGTGATGGCTCGTTGGGCGGAAAAATATTGTATTCACACGTCACCAGCGGGACGGCGTTGACTCTGGCGAAGCGAAAGAGGTCTTCGTAGAGCAGCGTACCCAGACGCAGGCCGCGAACATCGGCAGAGACCACGATTCGGTCGACGTAGAGGAAGCTCGGGTACTTGCGGGCGAACCACTCGAAGTTGTCGTTTGCGTACGGTGCGCAGCTTCGCATGGCCAGCAGGAATGCAACCACATGACCAGCCGCGGTGCCCACCTTGTGGTAGGCAGCCATCCTGTGGAGCGCACCCAGGCGAGCGGCATCCATCGGGCTAGTGTGTTGAACCTCGGCAAGGTTCAACGCGCAGATGGCTGCAAAGTCGCCGGGCGCTGCATCCCGGATTGCGACAACAGGCACTTGACCCGTGCTCCGATCAGCGTCGCGCCCCGTCGCCATTCCTGGAACCCCATTCGTCAGTACGGGCCATCAATCAGTCATTCTGAGATCCACCAGAGATTCCCGCATTGATCCCTGACGCCTCCCTGCCTGTCGTTGTACGGCATGTCGGACACATCCATGACCTTCGTGGCACCGGCTGCAAGCGCTTTTCTCATGGCTTCGTCAGCATTCGCCACGTACAGGTAGTACGACGCGGGCATGGCCGGGAACGCGGGTGAGCCTTCGCTGACCATGATCGTCGAGGTTCCAATGCGGACCTGCGCATTGGCGATACGGTCCCCGTTCATGTGGCGACCAATCTCGACCCCACCGAGGCCCCTGACCAAAAAGTCCAGGAAACCAGCGGCGTCATCGACAAAGAAGTAGGGCGTGACGGTATTGAAGCCCGGTGGAATTCGCATGGAGCCTCCGTTGGACTGGCCTGAGGACCGAGTTGAGCCGCCGCATGCCGCAGGGGTACGAAGCCAAGGCGATTCATGATCGGCTCGAACGATGCCCTGGACGCGGCGTACATATCTAGAAGCTTGGTTTCAGCACCATCAGCACCAGTCCTGCCAGCGGCGTCAGTAGTGCCGCGGCGACAGATGGTCTGCAATGTGACTCCTGCAAGCGCCTTCCGGACAACTCTGCCATCCAGCCGTTGGTCGGGGCAATCTGCATGTGCCCGTGCTGCATCTGCATGTCCGGGATGTCAGCCACGAAATCCCTCTACGTGTTGCTGCCCCGCGTCGCCGATTTCGTCCCATACGGCCTTCGAGCCCACCCAGATGTGGTGGATGACTCTGAGCGCGTCACCGCCCTGGGTAATGGAACCCGCCGGCGCAAACATTCTCGTCGCGTCGTTTTCACCCGGCACGGGAGAGCCGCAAACACTGCAGAACCAGGTTTGCCAGTCAGTACGCGGCTTCTTCCACGTCGCGATGTGCTGTTGGCCCCGAACCCACCGGAACTGGTCCTTTGCAACGACAACCACCGCGATGCCATTGCTCCCGGTGGACCGGCGACAGATCGAACAGTGGCACACAAAGACACCAGAGAGATCCGCGTCAATCTCGAATTGGACCGCGCCGCAATTGCATTCCCCTGTGGCCATCCGATTTTCCTCTGTGCGATCAAACTGACACGGTTGCTTCCGGCCCTTGCACGTTTGCACCGATGGAGGCGCCGGTCACAGTCCGCAGGCTAACGTCCGTTGCAGCGCATGGCTAGGCCGCCACGACATTGCTGGTGATGATAAAACGGACTAGCGTCAGCGACGTGATGATCGTCATCAGGCCGAACACGAGTTCAAAGGCGCTCATGGCCGTCCTGCGGCCTAACGTTTGGGTTCAGCGACTGTCGAAGGCAGTCCGCTGAAACGAAGGGTCAGGCACTACTTGCCGCCAAGAATGGTTGAACCTTTGCCAGAAATAGCTCTGGAACCTCTGCAAATGATGCATGACCGCAGGGCAGCGCCACAAACTGCGCGGATGGTATGCACTGTGCTGCAACCTTGCCGTCCCTACTGGCCGGAATGACAGGATCGTCTCTGCCAAATAGCAGCAGCGTAGGCACCTTGATGTTTGCCGCAATAGTGCGAAGGTCGTTGTCTGGGGTGACGAAGCCACGCCAGATTGCATGATTGAGCATCATCTGTGGGGCAGCGGCCTGTGTTGTAGATGCACGCTCCAACATGGCCCGTGTAGTGTCTGTGCGATGTTTAAGATACAGATTGGCAAAGCGATACGGCGAAAGAGAGAACCGGCTGCCCTGCAGTTTGCAGAAGTTGCGTGAGATGAAATTGGGGGTAGTGAAGCCGCCGGGCGCGACCAGCACCATACCCCGCACCAGCTCAGGTGACTCAGCAGCAAGACGCGCAGCGGCGTTGCCGCCCAAAGAGTTGCCTATGAAGAAAGCGGGTGGCAATGCCAACTCCGCCAGAAACTCACGCAGGACTTGGTAAAAGAACAAGACCCCGACTGATTCGGGCTGTTGCGGTAAGACTGATTGGCCGTAACCCGGCCAGTCGAGTGCGAGCACCCGATAGTTTCTTGAGAGGGCAGGAATAACCGCCTCGAAGTCCCTGCTGTCGCCTGGGTTGGCATGGAGCAAGACCAGCGGGACGCCCTGCCCATGCTCATAGTAATGAACGTAACCTGTCGACAAACTGACCGATGGCATCGATCTCTGCCGTAACGCCTAACGGTTGCGCTGAGCGCCGCGGCTGCGGCGGCCTTGGCTTGGCACTTTATCTTCCACGCGTGCGCTCCAGCGAATTGTTAGGTGCCGTCCCACTTGACCGGGCCTGGCCGTCTGCCGTTGGCGCTCCGCTTGAGCGAGGGGTTAGGCCGCACTTGGCGTCTGCTTGCGTGGCGGTTTCTCTCCGGCCCGGCCGCTATGGGCCAACGCAGAGATTCGGGACGGTGAGCCGCGTAAAAAGATGCGGTGACGCCACGGCTGACGATGGATAGTGGCTCAGTGCGTCGGTGAATTCCGGGTGCGTGAATGCAGCACGAAAGTGTGCGACGGACTCCCAAAGCGCGTAGTTCATGAAGACGTTGCTGCCAGCGATTCCCTGATGCAGCTGCGTAGAGATGTAGCCAGGTTGCTTCTTCATCCAGTTCGCGTCCGCTTCCCAGGCCTTCATCAGCGCGGGAATGTCTGACTCGGCCACATGAAATATGTTGACCAGGATGACCGGCGAGACGTCGCAATTGATCTGCTGAAAGATCGGGACGTTTTCGTCAAGCGGCTTGAGCCGAAGCATGGTGGCTCTCCTTGGGGTTGCATTAAGGTTGGGGCGCGGAGGACTTGGTTCTGTGCGGCCTAACGCTCGCGATCACCTGCACGCCGCAGGCTGGCGCGGCCTGTGCTCGACAGCTGCAAAGGGCGTGACGGACAAGGTGCGTCAGTGTGCATCGCGTCGTCAGCTGGCTTTGCGCAGCTCTTCGCGAAGAACGCGACGCAAGGTCTTCTCAAGAGGCTCGTCCGCCCGCCGGATATGCTCGAGCAGCGCGGCGTTGATGAGCGTTTGATAGTTCCCGCCACCCGCCTTCTCTACCTTTTCCTTGAACCATTCAAGGATGTCGTCATCCAGGCGAATGGTGATGCGAGTCTTGCCTTTCGGCAGCGGCACTGCGGCACCCCGCTTCGCCTTTGAAAAGTCGTATTCCTTTCTCATGGCTTCGTCTCGTAGTTGCGGCGCTCAGCGCGGCTGGATTTGCGCGAAGAAATGATGCGAACCCTCTTGCCGCGAGGCGAGTACACCCTCACGAGTACCCGACCAGCGGGATCTGCGCCTAGACAGATGAATCGAGCCTCGCCGCTTGCATCTGGATCGGGCATTGTCCGGCCGCGGGGATCTTCCAAGGATATTGCGGCATCGGCAAAGGCAATCCAATGTTTCTTGAGGTTTGCAGCAGCCTTTGTCGGATCCCATTCATAGTCCACAAGCGTGAATGTATGCACATTTGTGCACTGCCGTCAAGGCATCACAAGCCAGCTAACGCTCGCGTTGAGCGGCCGGCCGTACCGGCCTGCTAATCGGCACTTTATGCGTCACGGCCCGCTCGAACGCGTAGTTGGGTTGCCTCATCGAGCCTTACTGAGTCGCTCGGCCATGCGCGTCTGCCAGCCCGGCCCCGTGGATCGCCACTTTGCGATGACGTCGCTAGGGAGGCGAATCGTAATGAGCCGCCGAGGGTTCGCGGAAACCGGACGTCCACCCTTCCTGACGGTAGCGCGGGCGAGCATCTCGGGCGTCGCTTCCGGAAGCTCCACGTACTCACGCGCCTTCGTCACGTGCGCATCTACGCGCTTCAGGTCAGACTTCAAGGAGCGGCGCGATGCGCCTTTCTTCGCGGCCATTGGCTTTCCTCATGCTGCATACGTGATGATCATTGCCACGCGGTGTATATCCGACCACCACCATGCGTCCCTCCAGATATCCAAAGCAGATGATCCGAGTTTCGCCGTAGTCTCTCCGCAGGTCCTCCACTTCGAGCGTCGGCCCGGCGAGAACGAGCGCCGCGTCCTCAAAGTCGAGACCACGATCCTCGAATGTCTTACGACGCTTCTTTGGGTCGTAGGTGATTGCCATAGGTTATTGTAACTACAACAACTCCCGCTGGCAAGCCGCTATCCGTCGCCCTCTCAAGGCAACCTAACGTTCGAGCTAAGCCTCGCCGCGGCGGACAGTCGCGGGTTACTCGACCTCAAAGCTCCGTGCATGCCAAGTAAATGTAAAGTAAGCAAGTATCGAGCCAATTCCTGTTGCAAGGATGTCATACGTATCAAACACAAATCGATCACTTCGCGTCTGTATTAGCTCCCATCCGCACAGGCCCAAAGTCGTAAACGAGAGAATCGAAAGGTACGTGAGACGAGAGGCAAGCGTAATCGGCGCACGTGAAGTGCGGGGAGCAATGCTAGCCAGGATTAGGGGCATAGCGAATGCTGCGGAGAGATTTGGCATGATACCTAGTGCAAACGCGAGAACCGGCCCTGGGTCAGCGGCGTTCTCCCGCAGCCAATGCGTGGCCGAAAGCGCGGCTAGTCCGACGATTCTAGTTGCGGACAGACGTAGGGAAAGTTCGTGTTCCATCCCGCGGGACTAACTTCTGGTTGCGAAGCCTAACGATTGAGCTCAGCCGCGGCGGGCGAGGGGCGAAGCGACGAGACCGACGTCGGCTGCAGCGATTTGTTAGGCGGCGCGCCCATCAGCGTGTCTCACTGATCTTTGAGAAGGTTTCCGAGATGACCACCCACTGCCCACCCTTCTTAACCGCCACCCACGTGAATTTAGTAGCGCCCTCTGTGGAAATCACAAGCGCCGTGTTCCCATGAATGTTTACGATCTCATTCACCACCGTAAACGGATCAATCTGCATTTGCATGATCCATGCGATGTAGGCCGACCGGTCGACGGTCTGACCGGACGAGGCGAAAGTAGCCAGGAAGCGTTCATCCAGAATCCGTTCCAATGCTGCCTTGTCGTGACCCACTTCCGCTGTTATCCATGCGTCGCTAAGCGAGATTAGCTCCGACTGCTCCGGAGACCAGTCGGCGTTGGCGGCCGCCACCGACCCGAGAAACAGTATTCCGATACAAGCACGTTGTCGCAGCATTTGTAGATTCATACGCACTTCACAGTGGGATTGCGACGCTTAACGCTCGCACTTACCGGCGCGCCGCAGGCTGTCGCGACCTTTGCTCTGCAAAGGGCGGTGCATCCGCGTAAAGCGCGTTGTTATGCGGCATTGAGTGGTTTAATGCGCGAGACGTCCTTCTTGATGGCCTCCGCGGTGTCCCAGAGATCCACGGCACGCTGCGCGTTCAGCCAGAACTCAGGCGTATTGCCGAAAAGTCGCGCCAGACGCAAAGCCATGTCGGGGCTAACGGCCCGCCGCTCCCGGAGCAACTCGTTCACGGACTGGCGCGAGACACCAATTGCCGCAGCAAGCCCAGAAACCGTGAGACCGTAGTCGGGTATGAAATCCTCGCGGAGCATCTCACCCGGGTGGGTGGGCCTGCGATTAATGCCTGCATTCGAAATACTCATGAGCGTCCCCGAACTAATGGTAGTCGCAGAACTCGACGTCGTATGCGTCTCCGTCTAAGAAGCGAAAGCAAATCCTCCACTGCTCGTTCACCGAGATCGAATGCTGGCGTCTTCGACCTCCGGTGAGCGCATGGAGCCGGTTGCCAGGCGGAACTCTAAGGTCGTCAATGCTTGTGGCTAAATCAACGTATTCGAGTTTCCGAGCGGCCCGCCTCGCCACGTCGGCCGGGATGCGCTTGCCCTTACCTGTGGCGTATAGCTCCTGAGTGCGACGGTCAGCGAACGACTTGATCACCAGACGAGTGTAACGCGTCACGTGACGCACGGCAAGCGACCAGACTTGCCGCATAACAACAATTAGGCAGTAATATTGGCGCGGAGTGATTAGGCCGCATGGATCCGCATAAGGACGCGGCTCCGACCTGCCGCCCTCCCCGCCTGCTCGACCAGGCGCGCGACAAGCTCCGCACATTGCACTACAGCTATCGCACGGAGCAGCAATACCTGCAGTGGGTGCGTCGGTTCATCCTGTTCCACGACAAACGGCATCCGCGCACGATGGGTGCTCCGGAGGTCGAGGCATTTCTGACGCACCTTGCTGTCACTCGCAAGGTGTCGGCGGCGACGCAGAACCAGGCCCTGGCCGCCCTGTTGTTCCTGTACCAGAAGGAGCTCGAACTCGAATTGCCGTGGCTCAAGGACGTCGTACGCGCGAAGCCTTCGCGTCGGCTGCCGGTCGTAATGACGCACAAGGAAGTGCGCGCCGTCCTCGCTGAGCTCGAGGACGAATACTGGCTCATCGGGTCGATCCTCTACGGTGGCGGTTTGCGCCTGCAGGAGGCGTTGCAGTTGCGGGTGAAGGACGTCGACTTCGATCTGCGTCAACTCATTGTCCGCAGTGGCAAGGGCAATAAGGACCGCGTGACGATCCTGCCGGAGGTAACCGTCGAGCCACTGCAGCGCCACCTCGACGTAGTGCGCGCACAGCATGCGCAGGCAATGAAGCGCGGCCACGGCGGCGTCGAGTTGCCGTTCACGCTCGAGCGCAAGTACCCAGCCGCGCCATTCGAAAGGCCCGCCACTTTCGCAGCGAGCCTTCTTGATTTGGCTGGGGGACTAGGATTACGCGCTACGTCGCTGCGCGACGTGGTGCGCGCGCTGCGCCGGTGCGCGCCCCGCTGGGGCCCTAGGTTCGTGGTCCTGGTCCCCACGCATCAAAGAATGAAAAGGCCCGCCGATTGGCGGGCCCATTCATTTTTGGCTGGGGGACTAGGATTCGAACCTAGGTTGACGGAGTCAGAGTCCGTAGTCCTACCGCTAGACGATCCCCCAAAGGAACCGTTGCGGGGATCCCTGCAAGCAGCGCCCTGAACGCTGCCTGCACCCGCGCGCTGGTTAGCGCTTGGAGAACTGCGTACCGCGACGTGCCTTGCGGAAGCCGACCTTCTTGCGCTCGACTTCGCGCGCATCGCGCGTCACGAAACCGGCCGTGCGCAACGGCTTGCGGAACGCTTCGTCGTATTCCATCAGCGCGCGCGTGATGCCGTGACGGATCGCGCCGGCCTGACCGGTCATGCCGCCGCCGGCAACGTTGGCGACCACGTCGAAGCGGTCAGCCATCTGCACGGTTTCGAGCGGCTGGCGCACGATCATGCGCGATGTCGTGCGACCGAAGAATTCTTCGATCGTGCGGCCGTTGATGTTGATCTTGCCGGTGCCCGGGTGCAGGTGAACCCGCGCCGTGGAGGACTTGCGGCGGCCGGTGCCGTAGTTGGTGTTTGCAGGCATGTGCGGTCAGGCCTCAGATATCGAGCGGCTTCGGCTGCTGCGCGGCGTGGGCGTGCTTGTCGCCCGTGACCACGTGCAGCTTCTTGAACATGGCGCGGCCAAGCGGGTTCTTGGGCAGCATGCCCTTGACCGCGAGCTCGATCACGCGCTCGGGATGCTGTTCGAGCATCTTGTCGAGCGTGCGGCTCTTGATGCCGCCGATCGCGCCGGTGTGCCAGTAGTACACCTTGTCCGTGAGCTTGTTGCCGGTCACGGCGACCTTTTCGGCATTGATCACGATGATGTGATCGCCGGTATCGACGTGCGGCGTGTACTGCGGCTTGTGCTTGCCGCGGAGACGGAAGGCGAGCTGAGTGGCGAGGCGGCCGAGCGTCTTACCGCTCGCATCCACCACAAACCAGTCACGCCGCACCTTCTCGGGGTGTGCGAATACGGTGGTCATCGGAAAGGCTCCAGGCCCTGTCTGCCATGCAGAGAGCCGGGAAGTCTATCTCAGTGATTCGGCCAATGCAAAGCACGGGTTGCAAAGGACTCGACCCGTCCTCTTCGCCCCTTCGGGACGCGAGCGCCGGGCCACTATACTGTGTGCCTATGAGCCCCCAGAACCCCGCCCCTGTCCGCCGCCTCAGCCTGGCGGACCGCCTGATCCAGGAAATCGACCGCGGCCTGCGCACCGTGGCCGCCGCCAACGTCTCGGCCCGCCCGTTTCCCGACCAGGGGGTCGCGGAGACCGTCCATGACCAGGCCGCCCGGAAGCACGCCGCTGCGCTGATGCGAGTGAATCACGCGGGGGAAATCGCAGCCCAGGCGCTGTATCACGGGCAGGCGGCGACAGCCCGCAAGCCGGAGATCCGGGAACAGATGCTGGCGGCCGCGCGCGACGAAACCGATCACCTGGCCTGGTGTGAGCGGCGCGTGAGGGAGCTCGGCAGCCGCACGAGCCTGCTCGCTCCCGTCTGGTACGCGGGATCCTTTGCGATTGGTGCCCTGGCGGGCATCAGCGGGGACCGGACCAGCCTCGGTTTCGTCGAGGAAACCGAGAAACAGGTGGTCGAGCACCTCGATTCGCACCTGCACGAATTGCCGCCTGGCGACGAGCGTTCCCGGCGGATCGTTGCGCAAATGAAGGCCGACGAGGATCGTCACGCAAACGAGGCGCGCAGCAAGGGCGCGATGGGTCTTCCCCGCCCCGTGCGCGCACTTATGCGCCGGACAGCCCGGCTGATGACACGGACCGCATACCGCCTGTGACGTCAGAAACTTGCGGCGTGGCGCGGCTTTATATTAAAAGCTTCGCAGCCTTTTGACATAAACAGGCGTTAACACAGGAAGGGAGCATGGAAACCGGCGGCAGACCCCTGAGCGACATTCCCGCGATCAATCGCTTCCTGAGCTATTGCCGCATCCGAGCCGTGCCGTCCAAGACGGTCCTCATCCACGCGGGCGACGTGCCCGACGTCCTCTACTACGTCGTCAAGGGCTCGGTGGAAGTCCTGATCGAGGACGAGGAAGGCAACGAGATGGTGCTGGCCTACCTGAACAAGGGCCAGTTCTTCGGCGAGATGGGTCTTTTCAACGACCAGCCTGCCCGCAGCGCCTGGGTGCGCACGCGTTCGCAGTGCGAACTCGCCGAGATGACCTACCCGCGCTTCCGGCAGATCGCGGCCGAGAGCCCCACCCTGCTGTTCGAGCTGGCCACGCAGCTGGCAAGCCGCCTCGACCGCACCAACCGCAAACTGGGTGACCTCGCGTTCGTCGACGTCACGGGCCGGGTCGCACACGCGATCATGGACCTGTGCAACGAGCCGGACGCAATGACGCACCCGGAAGGCACGCAGATCAAGGTCAGCCGGCAGGAGCTTTCGCGCCTGGTCGGTTGCTCGCGCGAAATGGCGGGCCGCGTGCTGAAAGTGCTCGAGGAGCAGGGCCTGCTGACCGCGCGCGGCAAGACGATGGTCGTGTACGGCGTGCGTCCCCGCCTCAAGGGCAAGGCGGCGGCGATGTCGCTGGCGGCCGGTGGCCCGGCCGGATTGGCGCTGCGCGCCAAGAAGGCGACGACGGCACCGGACGACGAGGATGATGAGGACGAGGACGACGAAGGTTGATCTTCGTCTCGATCGTAGAACACTCCCGCTGCGGCGGGAGTGTTCGTTTCTGGGTCCTGGAATGCGCAGAGCGCACTCCCTTCCGACTATCCCCTTCCTGCCCTTCCTGCCCTTCCTGCCCTTCCTGCCCTTCCTGCCCTTCCGCTACCCCTTCGCCGCAATGCGCTCCCGCATCGCCGCGATCGTCGCCGCGTAATCCTTTGTATTGAAGATCGCCGAGCCGGCGACGAACGTGTCGGCACCCGCCGCCGCGACCGCACCGATGTTGTCGACCTTGATGCCGCCGTCCACTTCCAGCCGGATATCGCGCCCACTGCGGTCGATGATCTGCCGCACTGCGGCAATCTTTGGCAGCGTGGACGGAATGAACGACTGGCCGCCGAACCCAGGGTTCACCGACATCAGCAGCACCATGTCGAGCTTGTCGAGCACGTAATCGAGGTAGTGCAGCGGTGTGGCGGGATTGAACACCAGTCCGGACTTGCAACCGTTCTCGCGGATCAACCCGAGCGTGCGGTCGACGTGCTCGCTCGCTTCCGGGTGGAACGTGATGTAGCTGGCGCCTGCCTTCGCAAAGTCCGGAATGATGCGGTCGACCGGCTTCACCATCAGGTGCACGTCGATCGGCGCGATGATGCCGTGCTTGCGCAGCGCCTCGCAAACCAGCGGCCCGATCGTGAGGTTCGGCACGTAATGGTTGTCCATCACGTCGAAGTGGACGACGTCCGCGCCAGCCGCGAGCACGTTGCGCACCTCCTCGCCGAGCCGCGCGAAATCGGCGGACAGGATCGACGGCGCGATCCACGGGGGCTGTTGCTTCGTCGTCATGTCGACCCTCACTTGATGCCGCGGTGAGTCTTCACCAGTTCGTACGCTTCCAGGATGCGCTGCGTGCGCTCGTGCGCCGCCGCGATCATCGTTTCGGGCAGGCCCTGGGCGACCAGCTTGTCCGGGTGATTCTGGCTCATGAGCCGGCGGAATGCCTTGGTGACCTCGGCGTCCGTGGCGCTCGTCGCGACGCCCAGCACTTCGAAAGCGTCGGCCAGTCGCGCATTGGTCCGCGTGCCGAACCCCGGACCCTGCGACGTCCGCCCGCCCGTACCGTAGCCGTAGTCGCCCGCGTGCATGCGGAGCATGGCTTCGAGCGAGGCAAATTCGAGCTGGGAAACACCGAGCGAGCGACAGATGCGCTGAAAAACGGCGCGCGGACGGTCGCCAAGGCCATTGCCCTGGATCGAGGCCTCAAGCTGAATCTGGACGAACAGGCGGCGCAGGTCGGACTGATTGCCCGCGAGCCTGCGCAGGCGTTCGAGCGTCGACTCGAGCGGAAAGTCGGCTTGCTTGCCGGCCGTAAAACACTCGATGGCGCGCAGCCGATCGGCCTCGGCCAGCGAGAAGCGCCGCATGGCCTCGCGCGCGGCGTCGATCTCCTGCTCGGTGACGCGGCCGTCGCTCTTGGCGACGTGGCCCATGACCTGGAACGTGGCCTCGAAAAACGCGCGGCGCAGTTCGGCGGGGCCGGCAGTGCCGTTGCCGGAGGCAGATCCGCCCCGATTGCGCTTGCCGGCGACGTCGAACTGGTGGCCGAGCACGAACCCGACGCTGGCCCCCAGCAGCCCGCGGCCGATGATGTAGCCCAGGATCGCGCCCAGGATCTTGCCGTACCAGCCTTCGAGCATGTGCGCGGGGACGTGCCCCTTCCCGGGAGTCGTTACAATGGGCAGTCGGTCAGGACGTTGCGTCG
>JAPLSF010000220.1 GCA_026398785.1 Pseudomonadota bacterium
AAGGTGCTCTCGGTGAAGACCGACGCCACCGCCGATGTGCCGCTTGATCCCGGCAAGAAGCCCGTTCCGGCGGACGTGCGCTTCGTGATGATCTCAGCCGAGCTCACGTTCCTGGGCGACGGTGCAGTCGGCGATCCTGCGGTGTACGGCTATTGGGAACTCGTCGATGCCAAGGACAAGGCATACGGCCTCTACGGCGACGCGGAGTGCGAGCAGTACGGGACGACGCCGTCGCCGCTGTCGCTGCGCAATGCCGCACTGAACGCGCCGAGCACCGGCAACCTCTGCGGTGCCGTCGCGGTGGCGTCGATCGGTCCGACGTTACTGCTGCGGGTGCGCGGACTGTCCGGCAAGGCGATCTGGTTCCGCCCGATCCCCTGATTCGGGGGGGGTGAACCGCCGCCGTACGGTGGTGGCGCTCAGCGCCTGCCCGTCGGGGTCATCCGGCGGGCGCGAAGGGGTAGGGCGGCCTACCGCAACTCGACTTCCAGCCTACAGGCGCAAAAGCACACCCCCGCTACCATCGAATCGAAGCGAACGGCCCCTCTGGGGCCGTCTTGCTATCAGGGACGCGGAAACTCGCCCGGTACGTCCACGCTGCTGCTTGACACCGCCTCCGCACCGGTTTCACATCACCCGCATGAGATCGCAACTGGCCGATGCTGCTCGCCGCAGCGTGATCGAGGACGTCCAACGCATGACGCCGGAGCAGCGGCTCGCCGCTTTTCTGTCTCACTGCCAGCTCATGGCGCAGCTCCATAGTGCCGGCGCGGCAGTCCAGCAACGCCCTCAAGACGTGGCGGCACGAAATGCGGACTAGCGCACCGGGCCAGGCTGCGCTGTTGATGGCTGACGTCGCCGAGTTCCTCGCAGCTCAAGGGGTTCGCTACGCGGTCATCGGCGCAATGGCGGCTGCCGTGCACGGAGTGGTGCGGGCCAGTCTCGATGCGGATGCCGTCGTGACGCTGCATGTTGAAGAAGCTCGGGCACTGCGACAGTCACTCATCGCTACAGACTACGAGGCGGTGCTCCGGGTTGGCGATGTCGACGATCCGATCCCGGCATTGCTCGAGGTCCGGGACAGCCACGGCAACCGAGTCGACCTGTTGATCGGACTCCGCGGAATGGACCCCGAAGCATTGAACCGCACGCGGCAAGTCGCCTTCGCTGGAGCGACTCTGGAGATCGTTGGTCGCGAGGACTTCATTGCCATGAAGGCGTTCGCCGGCGGACCGGTCGACCTGGCGGATGCACGTGCGGTCATCGACCTGGATCGCGAGTCACTCGACCTCGCGCTGTTGCGTCGGTTGGCGCAGCGGTTCGGTCGCGAGACGGCGAAAGTCGTTGCAGACCTCGTTGATGTAGTGCCCTGAGCAGTCCATTGCGGTGATGCCAAATCATTGGGATTGCTCGGATCGGTAGCAGGCTCCCGCTACCATCGAATCGAAGCGAACGGCCCCTCGGGGGGCTTTTTGCCCTTACGATTCCGCTGCCGCGGAAGGCAAGCCATCCGTCCGGTTGCGCGAGTCTCGGGTGGTGGCACATGCTGCGTCAGCCAACACCGGCTAGTCATTGGGTAGTCAAGTGAAACGACCAGATCAGGTCTGTGAGAGTTGCTGGCGCGTGAGCAGGGCATCGCCGGTCCCGGTTACCGAGATCGCCTGCCACCACAACAAGGTGCTCGCGACATGGCACGCGGATACGGATGAGTGGACATACCAGCACCGCGTCGCACGTAAGCGGCCCACCCAGAAGCAGAGCGAGCAGCTGGCTCAGATGTTCGACCAGGCAAGCTCCGCGACCCGGCGACGGGATGAGCCGTGACAACACCCTGGGTTGGCGCACGATGTCGCGTTGGCGGCCTCCACCAATTGAGCGTTATCCGAGGCGGCCGATCGACCCTTACAGCTGGCGTTCGTACCGGATAGCGCGGGTGCGTGCGCGCGTCAGCGCCATCGCGGCGATGTTGCCCTCGGCGTTGCGCGGGAAGGCAAAGCGCCATGTGGCATAGCCCTCACCTTCGAAGGTGTCCTGGTAGATTGGCTTGATGTCCCACCGCAAATCATTCTCGCCCGAAACGACCAGCGTTCCGCCCTCGGCCCGCACGATGAATGCCGTCGCCGTCTCTGCGTTGGCGTAGGTTCCTTCAAAGGCCTTCAGGTCGGCGGCTGCGGGGACCCAAGGCGTGATTGGCGTCAGCTCCAAGTCGGAATTGCTGGTGCGGGTCAGCCGAATGGATGCAATGCCGCCCGTGGAGTTCTGAGTTACACGGGCTTCGCGCGACCCGTCGTCATTGCGATAGAGACCGCCCGCGCCGCCGCGAAACGTTGCCCCGCCATTGAAACTGACACCGCCATCCTTGGCTGTGACTTCGACGATCGCACCGGTCGTGGTGATCCGATACTTGCCGGACAGTTTCGCCGTCAGCGACTCATTCGCTGCCGGCGGCGGGACGCTCGCTGTCGCCGGGGTGGCGACCTCGGTAAAGAAGGCGCCCAGCAATTGCGGACCGACGTCCTCGGTGTTGATCGCGCTGGTATTGCACATGATCGCCGCGGAGAGGTCTTGGGCGGGCGCGAGCCCCAGATAGGCCTTGTATCCGGCCGTCCATCCCGAATGTTCCAGAACGCTCGCGCCTTTGATCGTGTGCAGCTCGATACCCAGCGCATAGGCGATCTTGTGACCGTCTCGGAGTTTCCCTGGCTCGATCAGGAGCTTGACCCAAGGGGCGGTCGCAGCGCTGATGGTTTTTCCCCAAGTCTGCAGATCGCCGACCGTCGTCAAAAGGCCGCCACCGCCCATGGTGCTTTCGAAGGGCATGTCCAGTTTCCAGGCGCCGCTCTCGTCCTCGCCATAGCCTTGCGCGCGGCCGGGCACGGTGTCGCGGAAGTCCTTGCGCCACTGCGTTTTCGTCATGCCCATCGGCTTGAAGAAGGCGTCTTGGCTGAAGGCATCCAAGGTCTTGCCGCTGACGCGCGCGATAATCGTCGCGCCCAGGATAAAGTTGGAATTGCTATAGCTGTATTCGCTGCCCGGCGCAAAGTTCAGGCCCTCCTGGCGGGCGATCAGTTTCACCGCGAAGTCTTGTGTGTGCGCGCGGGTGCCTTCGCTCCAGCCTTGGAGCTCGGTCAGATCGTGCCAATCCCGAATGCCGCTGGTGTTGTTCAGCAAGTTGCGGATGGTGATCACCGCGCCGTAGTCTGGCATCTCGGTGAGATATTTTCGGATGTCGTCGTCGAGAGACAGTTTCCCTTGCGTCGCCAGCAGCGCCAGTCCTGCGCCAACAAACTGCTTGGAGACAGACCCGGCCTCGAAGATCGTGTCGAACTTGATTGGCGTGGGGAATTCCAGATTGGCCAGGCCATAGGTCAGCTCGAAGATGGGTTTCGAACCTTTGCGCACATCCACGGTGCAGCCGGGGATGCCGGGCTCGGCTGAGTCAGGAAATAGTTTCGCGATCGCGGCTTGTTGGTCTGGCGTTGGCTTTGCCTGAGCAATTGGCATGGCTATGGCCGTCGCCATCGCGACGCCGGTCAGCAGTCGCGCAAAGGCTGCGCGCTTGGCAGTTGTCTTCGTCATGGGGTAAGTCGACCTGCAAACAGTACTGACGTCTCCTAATTGTACGGTGCGGGCTGCCGTCCTTGCGGCAACAGGGGAGTCGGACACGATGTCGTGGCTACGACGGCCAAGCGCCCACGAAAATGGGCCAACTCCAAAACGAGGTGTCCGAGATGGCAGGAACACAACGCGTATACACGCTGGAGTTCCGGCGGCAGATGGTCGAGCCGCACCGCGGCCACCGCTCCTGGGCGCGACGCGCTGGTGCGCCGACGACGAACGACGACTTGTTGCGCATCGATGATAGGAGCAGGATCGCGCCTCAGGACCCATAAGCCGTGCGACTGCGGCACAAACGCATGAATCTACCGGCCGACTTCCGGCTTGAGACCAGGGACCAAGGTCCGACCGCAGTGCTGACCGGCGACTGGACGGCCGTGCGCATGGGTTCGGCCAACGAGCTTCTCGGCGCCGCGCTGAAGGGCTCGCGAGGCATTTCCATCGACGGGAACGGTATCGACCGCTGCGACACCTCCGGCGCGTACGGCATCCTGAAGGCTGTCGAACAGGCTGCCGAACAGGGGAAGATCAGCGCTCGCGCAGAGATCTTGCGGTTGCTGGAGCTGGTCGCCCATGCCACTGCGGTGCCGAGGACGCCGGTCGTAAAGCGGCGCGCGATCTACGACCTGTTCGAACGCTTCGGCCGCAGCGTCGTGGGCGTCGGGCTGGATGTCTACGACCTCAACGTCTTCAACGGCAACCTGCTGTTCGCCATTGGTCGGGCGATCCGTCGGCCGGCCAAGGTGCGCTGGGCCGCCGTCTTCGCCCTGGCAGAGCGGGCCGGGCTGGATGCGATACCGATCGTCGCCACCACCACCTTCTTCATTGGTGCGGTGGTGGCCTTGCTGGGCGCCAATATACTCAGCGATTTTGGCGCCCAGGTCTTCGCCGTCGACCTGATCGGCATCGCCGTGCTCCGCGAGTTCAATGTTCTGATCACCGCGCTGCTGCTGGCCGGCCGATCGGCCTCGGCTTTTGCCGCCGAGATCGGGGAGATGAAGATGAAGCAGGAGATCGATGCCATGCAGGTGCTGGGAGTCGATCCCTTCGACGCCCTGGTTCTCCCGCGGTTCATGGCGCTGTTGTTCATCACTCCCTTGCTCACCTTCGTCGCTACCTTGGCGGGACTGGCCGGCGGCCTGGTCGTCACCTGGGGGGTGCTGGACCTGGGCCCGACGCTGTTCCTCCAGCGCATGATCGACGATGTCGGGGTGATGCACTTCTGGGTCGGACTCTCTAAAGCACCGGTGCTGGCCGGGGTGATCGACGCCATTGGCTGCCGGCAGGGCATGGCAGTGGGTGGGGACGTCGAGTCCCTTGGCCGCGGCGTCACCTCGGCGGTCGTGCAGGCGATCTTCGCCACCATCCTGATCGATGCAATCTTCGCCCTGATCTACATGAAGCTCGACATATGACTGAATTCGACGAAGCACCACTGGACAGGGAGGCCCCGCCCATTGAGGTACGTGGACTGATCTCGCGCATCGGCGATCGCACGATCCACGACAACCTCGACCTTGTTGTGAACCGGGGCGACGTCGTGGGTATCGTCGGCGGCTCGGGCACCGGCAAGTCGGTGCTGCTGAACACGATCATCGGGCTGAGAAGCGCCGAAGGCGGATCGGTGATGATTTTTGGCCAGGACATCCGTTATGCCCGGCGGCGGCAATGGACGGCGATCAACCGCCGCTGGGGCGTTCTGTTCCAACAAGGCGCCCTGTGGTCGAACCTCACGGTCAAGGAGAACGTGGCCGCCCCACTCTTCGAGCACACTGACATGCTCAAGGACGAAATCGACGAGCTGGCGGACCTGAAGATCGCCCTGGCCGGCCTGCCGCCCGGTGCCGGGGCGCTGAAGCCCTCCGAGCTCTCCGGCGGCATGATCAAGCGCGCCAGCCTGGCGCGCGCCCTGGCGCTGGACCCGGAACTGCTGTTCCTCGACGAGCCCACCTCGGGACTCGATCCGATCAGTGCGGCGGCCTTCGATCAACTGATCCGCGATCTTTCGGACAGCCTGGATCTGACCGTGTTCATGATCACCCACGATCTCGACAGCCTCTATACGATCACCGACCAGGTGGCCGTCCTTGCGGACAAGAAGGTGGTTGCCATGGCGCCCGTGCGCGAACTCGAAAAGTCCGACCATCCCTGGATCCAGGAGTATTTTGGTGGTCCACGTGGACGCATGGCGTCCGGTTTGCGCGCTGCGCGAGGAGCACGCTGATGGAGCGCAACGCCAACTACGCCCTCGTTGGCGTCACTTCGACCCTGCTGGTGATCGGCATGGTCGTCTTCAGCGTCTGGCTGGCGGCGTTCAAGTTCAACCAGGACTACGACTACTACGACGTGGTCTTCGCAGGACCGGTCCGCGGCTTGTCGCAGGGCGGCGAGGTTCATTTCAATGGCATCAAGGTCGGGGAGGTGACCGGGATCTCGCTCGATACCGTCGATCCCACCCAGGTGATCGCCAGGGCCAAGGTGACGTCGGACGTGCCGATCCGTGTCGATAGCTTCGCGACGCTGGAACCGCAGGGCATCACTGGCGTGAACTACGTGCAGATCACCGCAGGAACACCCGCCAAGCGGCTGTTGAAGCGGGTGGCCCCCAAGGGCACCGTGCCGCGGATCCGCTCCGAGCGCGGCATGCTCTCCGACTTGCTGGACAGCGGTGGTAACGTCATGGCGCGGGCGGTCGAGGCCCTCGACCGGGTCAACCGCGTCCTGTCGGAAGACAACATCAAACGGATCAGCGGCCTGCTCGAAGATGTCGAGGCCGTGACCGCGGAGCTACACGAACGCAAGGCGATCATTGCCGACGCGCAGCGCGCGTTGCAGAGCGCGGACCACGCGGCGCAGCAGATCG
The DNA here is from genome assembly GCA_026398785.1 of Pseudomonadota bacterium. GTDB lineage: Bacteria > Pseudomonadota > Gammaproteobacteria > Steroidobacterales > Steroidobacteraceae > RPQJ01. The sequence goes on from JAPLSF010000220.1 coordinate 6,482, forward strand.
GCGAACTGGCCGCGTCGAGCAACGCATTGGTCAAAGGCGACGGCCGTCAAATCGTAGCGAAGCTGGGTAACGCGGCAGCCGACATCGAGGCCGCGGCCAAGAATCTGCGCACGATGATGGGCAGGTTGGAGGGTCCAACGGGCGACTTCGCCACCACCGGCCTGCAGCAGATCACCTCCGCAGGCGCCAGCCTGCAGCAAGCTGCCGACAGCTTTGACCGAATACTGGGCGAGATACAACAAAGTCCCCAGGGACTGCTCACCAAACCGCCCGCGCAGGAAATCGAGGTCAAGCCATGATCGCCCCGCAGACCACGGTCTTGAAGGCCATGACCCGCGGCGCAGCGCTGGTCGCTGCGGCAAGCCTGCTGGCTGGCTGCATTTCGCTCTTCCCGAAGACGGACCCGGCCCAACTCTATCGCTTCGGCGCCACGACGCCGCAGGTCCAGCAGACGGCGTCAGGCGAGCCAAGCTTCGGCGTCTTCCTGGCGGCCACGGGTTTCGATCGCGCCGCCGCCAGTGACCGCATCCTGACCGTCAGCGGAACACAGGCGGCCTACATCAAGGACGCGCGCTGGGTCACCTCGTCGGTGGGCCTGTTCGACTCGGCCCTGCAACGCGCATTCGACGCAGACCAGGGCCCGGCCCGTCTGGTCGACCGCCCCGAGATCGCCCGGACCGACTATGTGCTCAAGCTCGACGTGCGGACGTTCGAGGCTCGCTACGACCATGGCCAGGCCGCTGCTCCGACGATTGTGGTGGAGGTGCACGCAGCGCTGGATCGCACACGTGACCGGATCGTCGTGGGCGACCGCAGCTTCAAGGCTTCCGTCACTGCCGGCGACAATCGCGTGGGCGCCATCGCCGAGGCGTTCGACCAGGCCGTCGCCAAGATCCTGGGCGAGTTGGTGGCATGGGTGGACGCGCGTGGGGAAGGCTGAGTCGGCCATTGCGCTTGAAGGCCGTCGATCTAACCCTGCACCGGATAGAAAAGAACAGTGAGCAGGGCCAAGCCGCTGTACATGCCGATTTCAAGCGTCTCGGAAACGGGTTGGATGCGTAGTAGTGCGCCCCAGACGTGCACGACGATCATGAAGGCCGATACCGCAAGCAGTATCTGGAACGTGAAGATCAGTCCGGTTCCGTTCAATACCGCCTGCAGCATCAGGAGTTCGACGATCAGGATGAAGGCCCCGAGGCAACGGCCAAAATAG